>JAJBTG010000213.1:11133-12936 GCA_020860985.1 Oscillospiraceae bacterium | reverse complement strand
ATTAATCGGAACGCAGATGGTTGCGAAGGGGTTGGATTTTGAAAACGTAACGCTTGTCGGCGTTATTTCCGCCGATACGATGCTTCACATAAACGATTTCAGGAGCAAGGAACGCACCTTTTCCATGCTCGAACAGGTTTAGGGCAGAGCGGGACGCGGGCAAAAAAAGGGCAGAGCGGTAATACAAACATACAGTCCCGAAAACGAGGCGGGCGCGCTTGTTAAAACGCATGATTACATGGCGTTCTACAACGGAGAAATAGCGGAAAGACGGTTGATGTGGTATCCGCCCTTTTCAAAGATAATATGCGTTCAGTTCCAGGGCGCGTCGCAGACGCTTGTGCCGCAGGCGGCAAAGTTTTATCTTAAGCAGCTTGGCGCGCTCAGTTTGCTGAAGCAGAAGATACAGATTTTGGGACCTATCCCATCGCCGATTTCACGTATAAAAAATAAATACCGTTGGCAGATGCTTATAAAATGTCGGAATGATGACGAGCTGGACAAAATCCTGCGTGACGCGGAAACCGCGTGCAGAAAAAACAAAAATTATAAGGCGGTTTCGATAATAATAGATAAAAATCCAAACATAATATATTAGGAGAAACAATATGTCTATCAGACAAATAAGAACAAAAGGCGAGGAAATCCTTACAAAGCAATGCAAGCCGGTAACAAAATTCGATGAGAAGCTGCACATATTGCTTGACGATATGTATGAAACCATGAGCCGTCATGACGGAGTTGGACTTGCCGCGCCGCAGGTTGGTATATTAAAGCGCGCCGTGGTAATCGATGTCGGCGACGGACTTATCGAGCTGATAAACCCTGAGATTGTTTCGCAGAGCGGCTCCCAGACGGGGAGCGAGGGCTGTCTTAGCGTGCCGAATGTATACGGCGAGGTGGAACGCCCGAATGTGGTTACGATTAAGGCTCAGGACAGAAACGGAAAATGGTTTGAGGCGACGGGCGAGGAGCTGTTTGCGCGCGCGTTCTGCCATGAAATCGAACATCTTGACGGAAAATTGTTCCTTGACAGAGTAATTAAATTCTTGGATTAGGAGAGAACATATGAGAATACTATTTATGGGGACGCCGGATTTTGCATCGGTGTCGCTTAAAGCGATGCTTGACGCGGGACTGAATGTTGTCGGCGCGGTTTCTCAGCCGGATAAGCCTAAGGGCAGAGGTCATAAGCTTATGCCTACGGAGGTAAAGACGGCAGCCGAAAGCGCCGGAATAAAGGTCTATCAGCCGGAATCCATTAGAAACGGCGAGCTGAAAGAGGTTCTTGAGGAGCTTGAACCGGAGCTTATAGTAGTCGCGGCGTACGGAAAAATACTGCCGGAATACATTATAAACTACCCAAAATACGGCTGCATAAATGTACACGCGTCATTACTGCCCAAATACCGCGGAGCCGCGCCCATCCAGTGGGCAATCATAAACGGCGAAAGCGTTACCGGAGTTACTACCATGAAGATGGCCAAGGGACTTGATACGGGAGATATGCTTGTGAAAGCGGAAACTGAAATCGGCGAATACGAAACGGCGGGGGAGCTGTTTGACAGACTTGCGAAATTGGGCGGCGACTTGCTTGTAAAGACAATAGCGGAGCTTGGGAATATTACCCCTGAGAAACAAAATCACGAGGAGCATACATACGCTCCGATGATAACGCGCGAAGCTGCCGGAATAGACTGGTCAAAAACGCCGCGCGAAATTTCAAAGCTTATCTGCGGCATGAACCCATGGCCGATGGCCCATACCACCTATAAGGGCGAGCCGCTTAAAATCATATCCGCG
>JAJBTG010000213.1:7964-11123 GCA_020860985.1 Oscillospiraceae bacterium | reverse complement strand
GGGGAGATACTGTCGCTTGACAAGGGACGCGGCTTAAAGGTCGCCGCTCACGGCGGCGCGATATATATCAAAACCGCGCAGTTTGCCGGAAGCAGGAAAATGAATGTTGAGGATTACGCGCGCGGACACGAAATAGAAATCGGCGCGGTGCTTGGAGAATGAAAGGACGATAGGAATGTATCTTTACTATGACTCGACATATATATTAATTATAATAGGATTTTTACTGACGCTTTTTGCTTCTTTCGGCGTACAGTCAACCTTTAAAAAGTATGATAAGGTTCCGAATTCGCGAGGCTTTACCGGCGCGACGGCGGCAAGAAAAATACTTGACGCAAACGGACTTTACAATATAAGAATCGAACACACATCCGGAAGCCTGACCGACCATTACAGTCCGAATGAGAACGTCATAAGGCTGTCGGATTCCACATATAATTCCGATTCCGTAGCCGCGATAGGTGTCGCGGCGCATGAATGCGGTCACGCGGTGCAGCATCAGCTGGGATATGTTCCAATCAAAATAAGGAACGGAATAGTTCCCGTTGTAAACGTGTGCAACAGGCTTTCGATGCCTCTGTTTTTGATTGGCTTGATTTTAGGCTTGGGTCAGCTTGCTCTTTTGGGTGCGGTTCTTTTCGGAGCGGTGCTTGTGTTTCAGGTGGTGACGCTGCCTACGGAGATTAACGCGAGCCGCCGCGCCTTAAAAACTTTGAGGAACTCATATATGCTTGAGGATGACGAGCTTAAGGGCGCGAGGAAAACTTTGACGGCGGCTGCTATGACATATGTTGCCGCGGTTGCGGCTACCGCGCTTCAGTTTCTGCGGCTGCTCGTCCTTGCGAACAGAAGGAATAGGCGATGAACGCACGGGAAATTGCTTTAAAAACGGTTTATTCCGTTGAATTTGAGGGCGCGTATTCAAATATGGCTCTCAAATCGGCGTTGGCGAGAAATGATTTATCGGCGGCGGACAGAGGACTTGTGACAAATATTGTGTACGGTACCGTAAGCCGTAAGCTGACGCTCGATTATGTAATAACGGCGTACTCGAAAATAAAGCTGAAAAAGATTTCAAAATATATTTTGATTATTCTGCGCATAGGACTGTATCAGCTTATGTACATGGATAAAATTCCCGAAAGCGCGGCTGTAAACGAGAGCGTTAAGCTCGCGAAAAGATACGGTCACGGCGCGTCTGCGGGATTCGTAAACGGGGTTTTGAGGAGCTATATCCGAAACGGGATAGAAATTCCCGAAAATGATTTGTCGGTTAAGTATTCCTTCCCTCAAAGCCTGTGCAATGATTGGGTTGCAAGCTTCGGATTTGAATTTACCGAGAAGCTCATGTCGGCGATGAATACCGAGCCGAAGCTCACGATTAGACCGAACACCCTTAAAACAACAAGTGAGGAGCTTTTAAAGCTGCTTTCCGAAAAGGGCGTGAAATCGGAGGCTTGCGGAATATCGCTTGTCTGCGGCGGATATGACGTAGCGCGCGATGAGCTTTACAGGGACGGATATTATACCGTTCAGGATGCCGCCGCGTCCGCGGCGGCGCTTGAGCTTGCACCCGAGGCGGGTGAAACGGTAATCGATATGTGTTCGGCGCCCGGCGGAAAAACGACGCATATGGCGGAGCTGATGAAAAATAAAGGAGAAATTCTCGCTTTTGACGTGCATGAGCATAAAATCAAGCTGATAGAGGAAAACGCCAAAAGGTTGGGCATAGATATAATTAAGGCGAAAATCGGTGACGGAACGGTATTCGATAAGTCGCTTGAAAAAACCGCCGACAGGGTTCTTTGCGATGTTCCCTGCTCGGGACTTGGCATAATCAGGCGCAAGCCGGACATAAAATGGAATAAGGAAGATATGGGCGGACTGTATGAAATTCAGAGAAAAATTCTCGAGAATGGCGCATACTACTTAAAGAACGGCGGTATGCTTCTGTATTCTACCTGCACGATTGACCGTCGTGAAAACGAGGACATAACATCGGAGTTTTTGATAAATCACTCCGATTTCAGTATACTTTTTGAAAAAACATATTATCCGCATATAGACAATACCGATGGTTTTTATATATGCAAAATGAGGAAGCTATGATAGATTTAAAGGATTTTGAATACGATGAGCTTATGGAATTTCTTACGGAGCAGGGTGAAAAGAAATTCCGCGCGGAGCAGATTTTTTCCTGGCTGCATAAGGGCATACGTTCCTATGAGGAAATGACGAATATTTCAAAGGCAACGCGGGAGAAGTTGGAAAAAATAAGCTATGTTTCAACGCTGAAAATTCGTGAAAAATATGTTTCAAAGCTTGACGGGACGGTCAAATATCTTTTTGAACTGCCCGACGGAAACTGTATAGAAAGCGTTGTCATGCGCTACCATCACGGACTTACAATATGTATTTCAAGTCAGGTCGGCTGCTGCATGGGATGCCGCTTTTGCGCGTCCACGATAGGCGGATTGTACAGAAATCTGACCGCCGGAGAAATTCTCAATCAAGTGATTTTCGCACAAGAGGATATGGGAGAGAGAATTTCAAATATTGTTATGATGGGAATCGGCGAGCCGTTGGATAATTATGAAAACGTAGTGAGGTTTCTGCATAACGTAAATCACGAAAAGGGCATAAATATAGGCTATAGGCATATTACAATATCGACTTGCGGAGTGGTGCCGAAGATTTATGAGCTGGCGAAGGAGAATCTGCCGATAACGCTTACGATTTCGCTTCACGCGCCGAACAATGAAATCCGCGATAAAATCATGCCCGTAAATCACGCGTATAAAATAGAGGAGCTGCTAAAGGCGTGCGGCGTATATGCCGAAACAACAAACCGCCGCCTGAGCTTTGAATATTCGCTGATTCATGGGGTAAACGACAGCGAGGAAAACGCCGTAGAATTGGCTAAGCTGCTGAGAGGTCTGCACGCTCATGTAAACCTTATACCGGTAAACAGGGTTGAGGAGCGCGATTTCCGCAAGGGCAGCGCGGGGGATATAAGGAAATTTCAAAATAAATTGACGGAGTTGGGCATAAACGCCACTGTTCGCAGAGAATTGGTATCTGATATATCAGCTAAATGTTTAAAAATAAGAAAAAATAAGTCATAATAAAAAAAAAAATAATATACTTATTATAAACGCA
>JAJBTG010000213.1:0-7954 GCA_020860985.1 Oscillospiraceae bacterium | reverse complement strand
AAATTAAGAAAAAAGGTGTTATAATAAAAAAAACCTTCGTTTGCATATGCGGAACGCCTGAACGGCATACGCATGGCAAAGGATATGAAAAGGGGTGATTGAATGCAATTCGGAGCCGTTACCGATATAGGTATGCACAGAAGAATTAACGAGGATAATTATTATGTACATGAGGACGGCTTATTTCCGTATGCGATAGTAGCGGACGGAATGGGCGGTCATCAGGCAGGCGAGGTTGCGAGCATGATGGTAGTGGATATAATCCGCAATCATCTTGAAAATAACCTTGAACCCGAGTTGGATTACGTTGAAGCGGGCGAGGTTGTAAGGAAAGCGTTTGTCGCGGCAAACAGCATAATTTTTACATACGCCAAGAATCATTACAAAATTATGGGAATGGGAACGACGACAACTCTTTCCATGATCTACCGGGACAAGGTAATAACAGCTCATGTAGGGGATTCGCGCTCATACATGGTGGACGGGGATGAGATACGGCAGATTACAAAGGATCATTCGTATGTCCAGGAGCTTGTATCGCGCGGTGAGCTTTCTCCGGAGGCGGCGAGGAATCACCCGAAAAAAAATTATATCACGCGCGCAATGGGCGCTGAGGAGACAGTAAAAGTAGACATCACGATAAAACCATATAACGGAGAAAAGATACTCCTATGCTCGGACGGACTTACCAATTTCGTTACGGACGAGGAAATTATGGACTATATGAATAACACAGACACCCTTCAGGAAGGTGCCGAACAGTTGGTTAAGCTGGCTAACGACCGCGGCGGCAGAGATAATATAACAATTGTGGTGTTGGAAAGGGAGAACGGTGAAAATGAACAGTGAGAATTTAGTTGGATTGACGCTTGGCAGCAGATATGAAATATTGGAGAAAATCGGTACGGGCGGTATGGCGACCGTTTACAAGGCAAAGGACAATCTTCTTAATCGCTTTGTCGCGATTAAGGTTCTTCGCGATTCTCTTGAGGACGAAAAGCAGGTTGTAAAGAACTTTATCAAGGAGGCGCAGTCCTCGGCAAGTCTTGCACACAATAATATCGTGTCCGTTTATGACGTAGGCTCGGAGGAAGAGCTTAACTATATGGTAATGGAGTATGTTGACGGCATTACGTTAAAGGCATACATAAAGGAAAAGGGTATGCTTCCTTGGCAGGAGGCGTGCGATTTTGCCATACAGATAGGTCAGGGCATAAACGAGGCTCATGTTCAAAACATTATTCACAGAGATATAAAGCCGCAGAATATCCTTATGACAAAGGACAAAATCCTGAAGGTTACCGACTTCGGAATAGCAAAGGCGGTAGCGTCCGAAACCACTGTTGTCGGCGGTACGGCTTTGGGCAGCGTCCACTACATTTCGCCGGAGCAGGCACGCGGCGAATTTACGGATGCGCGCAGCGATATTTATTCGCTCGGTATCGTGCTTTATGAAATGCTTACCGGAAAGGTTCCGTTCGACGGCGACACAGCGGTGAGCGTGGCGCTCATGCACCTTGAAAAGGAGCCTGTAAACGTCAGATGTATAAATATGGAAATACCGTCGGACCTCGCATATATAACGATGAAGGCTATATCAAAGGAGCAGCACGGCAGATACCAGAATGTTCAGGAAATGTTGGGCGATTTGCACGCCGTCCTTGCGGACGAGCCGCTGCCCACAAGGGAATCGATAATGGACGAGGAGGACGATTTCGGAAGCCTTCCGGGTGAAACGCAGGTAATTAAAATTCCCGAGGAAAAAATTGCCGAAGCGGATGAAAACCGCGGACGCTCGTCAAGAAAGAAAGAAAAGCAGAAAAAGAACAAATCGCAGAAGCGTGCGGACAGAACTGCGTCAATCCTGGCAATCTCTACGGTTTTGGTTATAGTGCTTATTGCGATAGGAACATTCTTTATTATGAATTCGTCAAAGGAATCGATAGTACCGGATCTTACCAATATGACTGTTGAGGAGGCGGAAGCGGAGCTTGAAAAGGTCGGATTGGCACTGTCCGATGAAATAGAGTATTCTCTTTCCGATACGGTCGAGGAGAATAAGGTAATATCGCAGGAACCCGTGCCGAAAACTCTTGTAGCCAAGGGTGAATCGGTTAAGCTGATAATTTCAATCGGTGCTTCGGGAGGTAATATTGAGGTTCCCGATGTTTCCGGAAAGACATATGACATGGCTATCGAGGAAATTATTGAAGCCGGACTTAATTACACGGCTGTTGAGGAAACCTCGAATCTGATTGAGGCGGGCAGGGTAATCCGTCAAACTCCGATAGCCGGCACGCTCTTGAATAAGAACGATATAGTTACTATCCATATAAGCACGGGAACGGCCGCGGCTGCGGCAACAACCGCACCTACGGAGCGAGTATCGGTTCCGAGCCTTATAGGTTTGAGCAAGGAGCAGGCTGAGGCAACTCTTACGGCTAACGGTTTAAATCTCGGAACGACTACAAGAAAGGCGTCGTCATCACCGGAGGGTACGGTTATTTCTCAAAGTCCCTCGCTCGGGAAAATGGCGGCAAAGGGAACGTATGTGAGCATAGTGCTTTCAAGCGGAAACGAGAGCAGCACCCAGACGGCTGCGGAGCAGGAGGAAGAGGAGCAAAATCCGACAGTTGAGGAGCCTACGGATGTAAGCGAAAATTACAGCAGCACAGGAAGCGATTCGGAATCTGAAACAAGCAGCGGCTCATCGTATTACACGGGTGAGAGCGACGCAGTCTATACGACCTAATCCACCTCAATGAAAACCTTTACCGTTAAAATACCCGATGCGGCAAACGATACCGTAGAGGTTGAAATCATAGCCGACGGAAGAACCGTTCACAGCGCCGTCCATTCAAAGGATGAAGGCTCTGTTTCGATTGAAATAACAGGCTCGGGTTCAACCAATGTTCAGGCATATATAGACGGCGCAAAGGTAAGCGATAAGACAATAGAGTTTTAAGGAATGAACGGAATAATCATTAAAGGAATCGGTGGTTTTTATTATGTAAAAACCGCCGACGATAATATTTACGAATGTAAGGCGCGCGGCATTTTCAGGAAAGAGCATATAATGCCCATGATTGGCGACCGCGTGTCAATAGATATAAGCGGAGGTAAGGGCAGTATTACGGAAATATCTCCGCGAACAACACAGCTTGTGCGCCCGCCGGTCGCGAATATAGACACGCTTGTGCTTGTCGTCGCCGCGGCTTCGCCGGACCCCAATCTTTTTTTGCTGGATAAAATGTTGGTAAACGCGGAGATAAACGGCATTGAACCGATGATTTGTATAAATAAAACCGACCTGGTGCAGCGTGCCGATTTGGAGGAAATATACAAATGCTATACGGTTATTTACGTCAGCGCGGAGAAGCGGGAGGGCATCGATAAGCTCAGCTCGCTTATAAAGGATAGGGTTTCCGCATTCGCGGGACTAAGCGGCGTGGGAAAGTCGAGCCTGTTAAACCTTATTACGGACAGTGAAATGGAAACGGGTTCGGTATCGAAAAAGATAAACAGAGGCCGCCATACAACGCGTCATGTTGAGCTGATGGAATTAAGCACGGGAGGATTTGTTCTCGATACTCCCGGCTTTAGCTCGCTCGAAATTGACAGCATAAAGGCAGACGAGCTTCAAAATTATTTTCCGGAAATGGCGGAGGTTAAAAATGACTGCCGTTTTAGGGGATGCTCGCATATAAACGAGCCGGACTGCGCCGTAAAACGGCTTCTCAATTCAAAAGGGATTGCACAGTCACGTTACGAAAGCTATAAAGAATTATACAATACGTTAAAACAAATAAAGGAATGGGAGAAAAAATGATACTATCACCGTCTATTTTATCGGCAGATTTCGGAATACTTGCAGAGCAGGTTCGGGAGGTTGAGGAGGCGGGCGCCGAGTGGCTTCATATTGATGTAATGGACGGACATTTTGTTCCGAATATGAGCTTCGCTATGCCCGTCATTAAATCCTTACGCAAATATACGAGCCTGTTTTTTGACGTGCATTTGATGATTGAAAGGCCGAAGGTTTATATAGAGCGCTTTATCGAATCCGGCGCGGACGGAATAACCTTTCATGCCGAAGCTACGGATAAGATTGACGAGTGCATAGATATGATACGAAAAAGGGGTAAATCGGTCGGAATTTCAATATGCCCCGAAACGCCGTTGAGCGTTATCGACGATTATCTCGACAAGGTGGATATGGCGCTTTTAATGACGGTGCATCCCGGCTACGGAGGTCAGAAATACATTACTGAGGTAAACTCGAAAATTAGAGAGCTTCGCGCCAAAATGGGAGATGATTTCAAAATCCAGGTTGACGGCGGAGTTACCGAGGAAAATCTGGACGATATTTTGGAAGCCGGAGCGAATGTTATAGTCGCCGGAACAGCCGTTTTTAACGGCGATATTACAGGCTCCGTAAAAAGGCTGATGAACAGATGAGGGTGGTAATTATAGGCGGCGGCTCGATTACGGATTATAAGTACATACGCTCAAAAATCAGCGCGGATGACTATGTAATCTGCGCCGCCAGCGGTTATGACCATGCCCGCGTGCTGGGAGTATCGCCGGATATTCTGATAGGCGATTTTGATTCGATAAAGGCGTTGCCGGGGGATACGAAAAAAATCAAATACCCTGTCCGCAAGGATTTTACGGACGGAGAAATAGCCGTTAAATACGCTCTTGAGCATGGCTTTGACGATGTTCTGCTTTTAGGCATGACAGGCGACAGGGCGGATCACACGATTACGGATATTCTGCTGCTTACTCAATGTAAAAGCGGCGCCGTAATCGACGATAACAATGAAATTTATTTGCTGCGCGGAAGGCTTTGCTTGAACGGAAGCGCGGGCGAAACTATATCCATAGTCCCGATATTCGGAAATCTTGAGGGAATAACCTCGGAAAATCTTGAATATCCGCTTAACGATGAAACGCTATATTTCGGCGAGAGCCGAGGAGTGAGCAATGTTATGCTTTCAAACAGCTGCACAATTACGGCGAAAAAGGGTATGGGACTTGTAATAAAGGTGAGAAAAGTATGATATATTTAGATAATGCCGCGACCACAAAGCCGTCCGCGGAGGCGGTTGAAGCTATGTGCCGCGCGGCGAAATGCTTCGGAAATCCGTCGTCGCTTCACGGACTCGGTCTTGAATCCGAAAAGCTGATTACCGAGAGCCGCGAAGCAATCGCGGACATTTTGGGAGTCGATAAGAGAAATGTGTTTTTTACTTCCGGAGGAACGGAAGCGAACAATCCAGCTGTTTTCGGTACTGCATACGGCAGGGCGAAGCTGGGAAAGCATGTTATAACAACAGCAATCGAGCATCCGTCGGTTTTGGAATGCTTTAAGAGGCTCGAGAACGAGGGATTTGAGATTACGTATCTTTCGCCCGACAGCGGAGGCAGAATAAGGCTTGACGAGCTTGACGCGGCTTTAAGGGAGGATACAACCCTTGTCAGCGTAATGCACGTAAACAATGAAACCGGAGTAATTCAGCCTGTTTCCGAAATCAAGCGGCTGATGAACAAATCAAAGAACGCGCTGCTTCACTGCGACTGCGTTCAGTCCTTCGGAAAAATAGACGTAAAGCCGAAAAAATGGGGAGCGGATATGATTAGTATAAGCGCCCATAAAATTCATGGATTTAAAGGAACGGGAGCGCTGTATCTGGCAAACCCGAAAATAAAGCCGCTTATTTACGGCGGGGAACAGCAAAACGGGATTCGCCCCGGCACGGAGAATATGGGCGGAATTTTGGCATTCGGCGCGGCGGCGAAAAAATGCGTGATAAACAGTCCGCATATGTCGGAATTGAGAAATCAAATGATTGAGGAGCTTGGCGGAATACCCGATATTAAAATCAACGGCTCGACCGAATATAATTCCGGCAGTATTCTCAACGTGTCGTTTACGGGAATACGCGCCGAAATACTTCTGCACGCGCTTGAACCGTATGAAATATACGTTTCCACAGGCTCGGCGTGCTCAAGCCATAGGCCTCAGCCGAGCCATGTTTTGACGGCGATGGGACTTGGCAAAAAGGAAATTGAGGGAGCGGTCAGAATAAGCTTTGACGAGGAAACAACGTCTGATGAAATATCGTGCGCGGCGGCGGCGATGGAAAAAGAGGTAAGTAATATAAGGAGATATATGCGCTGATGAAAGAGATAATTTTAGCTAAATACGGAGAAATTATTTTAAAGGGCGGAAATCGTCCGAAATTTGAAAATATACTTTTGAACAATATCAGAAACGCGATAAAGAATGTCGCGGAAACAAAGATACGCCTTGCGCAGGCAACGGTGTATATCGATACCGATGAGGACAAGCTTGACGTGGTAATGGAAAGGCTGTCGAAAATTTTCGGAATAGTTTCGATAACCCGCGCGGCTGTGTGCGAAAAGAATATCGAGGATATAAAGATTAATGCAAAGGAATATTTGCGGAATGATTTAACGGAGGGGGTAAGCTTTAAGGTTGAAGCGAAGCGCTCGGATAAGAAATTCCCGCTTAATTCGCCGCAAATATGTATGGAGGTCGGCGGCTTCCTCGACGATGAGTTTCCGGCAACCGTAGACGTTCATAATCCGGACGTAACAGTAAAGGTGGAGGTGCGTGATTTTAACGCGTATGTTTACTGCGCCGAAAACAAAATTGCCGGTCAGGGAGGTATGCCTATCGGAACCGGCTCAAAAGCGACGCTGCTCCTTTCGGGAGGGATTGACAGTCCGGTAGCGGGGCATATGATTTCAAAGCGCGGCGTTGAGATTGACGCGGTGAATTTCTTTTCGTTCCCGTATACGAGCGAGCGCGCAAAGGAAAAGGTCATTGAGCTTGCTTCAATCATAGCGCGCTATACGTCAAAAATCAATTTGTATATCGTGCCGTTTACCGAGATACAGCTTCAAATAAGGGATAATTGCCCCGAGGAGCATATGACGCTTATAATGCGCCGCTTTATGATGCGTATAGCGGAGCGGCTTGCAAGGAAGAATAAATCGATTGCGCTTGTAACGGGCGAAAGCATCGGACAGGTTGCAAGCCAGACACTTGCCGCGCTCGACGTTACGAATTCGGCGGTTGATATGCCGGTGCTTCAGCCGTTAATAGGCATGGATAAGCTTGAAAATATGGACCGCGCGAGGGAAATCGGAACGTATGAAACATCTATTCTGCCGTATGAGGACTGCTGCACGGTGTTTACTCCCAAGCATCCGACTACGAATCCCAAGAGAGAAAATATCGAAAGAACGGAAAGCAGGCTTGATGTTGAAACCCTGATTGAGGCAGCGTTGGCGGGGGTTGAAAAGATAGAGGTTTACCCGAATTAAGGAGCGTAATTATGACGGCGAATGTAGACGGAATTAATGAAATTATTGTAAATAGATTGATAGAATCCAAGAAAACAATATCGGCGGCGGAGAGCTGTACGGGCGGACTTTTTACAGCACTTATAACCGATGTTTCGGGCGCGTCGGAAATACTTGAGGAAAGCATTGTAACATACTCTAACGAGGCGAAAATGCGCGAATTGGGAGTAAAGAAATCAACGCTTGACGCTGTCGGTGCGGTAAGCCGTGAAACCGCCCGCCAAATGGCGGAGGGTATACGCGCGCACACGGGAGCCGATATAGGCGTTGGGATTACGGGCATTGCCGGTCCCGGCGGCGGAACGCCGGAAAAGCCTGTCGGAACGGTGTTTGTCGGTCTTGCCGCGGACGGAAAGAGCGAGGTTCTGGAGCTTCATCTTGACGGAAACCGTGAAAGAGTCAGAGAGCAAACCTGCCGCTCCGCTTTTGAGGCTGTCGGAAAACTTATATAGACGGCGGCTTTTGTTTACATAAGATGTCTTAATGAGAGGGACATCTTATTTTTTTATATAAAAATGAAAAAAATACTTGCAATTTACGAACATATACTGTATAATGA
>JAJBTG010000004.1 GCA_020860985.1 Oscillospiraceae bacterium | reverse complement strand
TCATATTACTTCGCGCGCTCCAAGCTCCAAAACAATAGCTTTTATGCGGTTAAAACCGCTCTAAATGCTGACACACACCCAAAAAGGCGGCAATCCGAAAATCTCACGGATAGCCGCCCTTTTGGTATGCAAATGTTTTGAATTACTGCTCTTGTCCTAATTTCCGTTACCGCCGCAATAAACGCATGACACAGCTAATGGCGGGCGGGGGCGTTGCATTAATTGGCGCAACGCTAGTACCGCTTTTGTCGGGACTATTCAGTTAAATGAAAACAAGACGAAAAGCTCCCGTAAAACCTATTGCGGGAGCTTTGAAAGGAGGAAAATCCGTTGGAATATATTTTTAACCAATTTTCGGACTGGATCAAAAGCCTTCTTGTCGATGGGATAATGAACAACTTAACAGGATTGTTTGACAACGTAAACGCCAAAATCGCGGATATATCAACACAGGTCGGCTCAACGCCCGAAGCTTGGAACAGCAACATATTCAATATGATAAAAACGCTGTCGGATAATGTTATTCTCCCCATTGCGGGAGTGATACTCGCGATTGTAATGACACTTGAACTGATACAGCTCATCACCGACCGAAACAATTTACACGACGTTGATACCTGGATGTTTTTCAAGTGGATTTTCAAAACCGCCTGCGCCGTTTTAATAGTATCTCATACCTGGGATTTGGTAATGGGCGTGTTTGATGTGGCGCAGTCTGTCATAAGCAGCGCGTCCGGCATAATAACGGGCAATCTGAATATTGATTTGGCATCGCATTTTACAGACCTCGAAACTCGGCTTGAAGCTATGGAAGTCGGTGAATTACTTGGTTTGTGGCTGCAATCGTTTGTAGTCGGTCTTTCGATGTGGGTTTTGTCAATATGTATCTTTATCATAGCTTACGGCAGAATGATTGAGATATACCTTGTAACCTCAGTCGCGCCAATTCCGGTATCCACTATGCTGAATCGTGAATGGGGACAAATGGGGCAAAACTATTTACGCAGTCTGTTCGCGTTAGGCTTTCAAGGCTTCCTCATTATGGTATGCGTCGCCATCTATGCCGTATTGGTTCAGAATATGGTGGTTGACACCAATATCAGCACGGCGATTTGGTCGTGTATGGGATATACGGTGTTGTTATGCTTTACGTTGTTTAAGACAGGCTCATTATCAAAAAGTTTGTTTAACGCTCACTAAACGTAATCGACGGAAAGGAGGATTTTATTATGGCTTATGTACCCGTACCAAAGGACTTAACGAAGGTCAAGACAAAGGTAATGTTCAACTTAACAAAGCGGCAGCTTATCTGTTTTGGAATAGGCATCGCAGTAGGCTTGCCGATATTCTTTCTCACAAAGGGCGCGCTCGGAACGAGCGTTTCGGCAATGATTATGATTATCGTAATGCTCCCCTGCTTTATGTTCGCGCTTTACGAAAAGAACGGGCAGCCGCTTGAAAAGATATTAAAGAACATTATAGAGGTTTGCTTTCTGCGTCCAAAGGAACGTCCATATATGACGAACAATTTCTATGATTGTTTAAAAAGACAGCAGGAACTTAATAAGGAGGTAACGCGAATTGTACGCAAAGAATTTAAGCCGCGCGGACAAAAAGCCATTGACGCGGCTATCCGTAAGGCAAAAAAGGAAGATAAGAAACAACAGTCAGCACAGGACAGCATACCGTTTAAGCAGATGTTTAAAGACGGTATATGCAGAGTTGATGACAATTACTATACGAAAACGATACGTTTTCAGGACATTAACTATCAGCTCAATCAGAACGAGGACAAGACCGCTATTTTCGATGGTTGGAGCGACTTCCTCAACTACTTTGACAGCTCGGTGCATTTTGAGCTGTCATTTATGAATTTATCAACCAAAGAGGACAGTTATTCAAAGCGGCTTATCATAGAGCCGCAGGGCGATGATTTTGACGAGATACGCGAGGAATACAGCGAAATGCTGCAAGACAGGCTCTCACGAGGTAACAACGGACTGATAAAGACAAAGTATATCACGTTCGGCATTGAAGCCGACAATATCAAAGCCGCGAAGCCGAGGTTGGAGCGTGTAGAAAACGATATACTCAATAACTTTAAGCGGCTTGGTGTTTCGGCGCATAGCTTGAACGGAACAGAACGTCTAAAAGTGATGTACGATATGTTCCACCTTGACGCAAGCGAGCCGTTCCGCTTTTCGTGGGATTGGCTGCCGAAAACAGGGTTATCGGTCAAGGACTTTATCGCGCCGTCGTCGTTTGAGTTTCGCAACGGCTATGAATTTAAGGTCGGTGATAAGCACGGGAGCGCATATTTTTTGCAGATACTCGCTCCGGAGCTGTCGGATAGGATGCTCGCGGACTTTCTTGATATGGAAAGCTCCGTGATTGTGTCAATGCACATTCAGTCGGTTGACCAGATAAAAGCAATTAAGACGATTAAGCGCAAGATTACGGATTTGGATTCTATGAAAATCGCCGAGCAGAAAAAAGCTGTTCGCGCGGGATATGATATGGATATAATTCCGTCCGATTTGGCTACCTACGGCGGCGAAGCGAAAAAGCTGTTGCAGGATTTACAAAGCCGAAATGAGCGAATGTTTCTAATGACATTCATAGTCGTAAACTTAGGCGACACAAAAAGAAGCCTTGACAGCAATGTGTTTCAGGCAAAATCAATTGCGCAGAAATATAACTGTACGTTGGAACGGCTGGACTTCCGCCAGGAAGAGGCGTTAATGTCCTCTTTGCCACTCGGCAAAAACTTAATAGACATTCAGCGAGGTTTGACCACATCAAGCGTCGCTATTTTTATACCCTTTACCACGCAGGAGCTGTTCCAATCGGGCAAAGAAGCGTTGTATTGCGGAGTAAACGCGCTCTCCAACAACCTCATTATGGTTGACCGCAAATTACTCAAAAACCCCAACGGTCTTATCTTAGGTACACCGGGCAGCGGCAAGAGTTTTTCCGCAAAGCGTGAGATTGTAAATGTCTTTCTTGTGACAAAGGACGATATTATCATATGCGACCCCGAAGCCGAGTACGGCGCGCTTGTGGAGCGATTGCACGGACAGGTGATAAAAATATCGCCCACGTCCAATGATTATATCAATCCTATGGATTTAAATTTGAACTATTCGGATGATGAGAACCCTTTGTCGCTAAAGAGTGATTTTATCTTATCGCTCTGTGAGCTTATCGTTGTAGGAAAAGAAGGATTGCAGCCTGTTGAAAAGACAATTATCGACCGCTGTGTGCGAACTGTTTACAGAGAGTACCTTAACGACCCGAAACCGGAGAATATGCCTATATTGGAGGACTTGTATAACGAGCTTAGAAAGCAGGACGAAAAAGAAGCTCAATATATTGCCACAGCATTAGAGATATACGTAACAGGTTCCCTTAATGTGTTCAACCACAGGACAAATGTAAATATCGAAAGCAGAGTTGTGAGCTATGACATCAAGGAGCTTGGAAAGCAGCTTAAAAAGATAGGTATGCTTATAGTGCAAGACCAGGTGTGGAACCGTGTAACCGTAAACCGTGAAGCGCATAAATCAACACGATATTACATTGATGAGATGCACCTTTTGCTGAAAGAGGAGCAGACAGCGGCGTATACGGTTGAGATTTGGAAGCGTTTCAGAAAGTGGGGCGGCATCCCCACAGGAATAACGCAGAATGTAAAGGATTTGCTGTCAAGCCGTGAGGTTGAAAACATATTTGAAAATTCTGACTATGTATATATGCTCAATCAAGCGTCGGGCGACAGACAAATTCTTGCAAAGCAGCTGAACATATCAAATCATCAGCTGTCATATGTAACCCATTCAAGCGAGGGCGAAGGTCTTTTGTTTTACGGCAGCATGATATTACCGTTCGTTGACCGCTTCCCCAAAGACACGAAGCTCTACGGCATAATGACGACCAAGCCGCAGGAGCAGGCGGAAAGGAGTTAATTATGACTTGTACAAAGAACACATTGGAAGTTTTTAAGAACGACGAGTTCGGGGAAATCAGAACAATCGTTATTGACGGCGAAATGTGGTTTGTCGGTAAGGATGTGGCGTTAGCACTGGGATATAAAGATACAAATAATGCTCTAAAATCGCACGTTGACAGCGAAGATTCGATGGGGTGGCAAATCGCCACCCCATCGAGAGGTACACAAAACGTCAAGGTTATCAACGAAAGCGGAGTATATTCCTTGATACTTTCAAGCTGCTTAGAAAGTGCGAAGAAATTCAAGCATTGGATAACCGCCGAGGTTATTCCATCCATACGCAAGCACGGCGTGTATATGACGGATAATCTGCTTGACGCGGTAATCGCCAATCCCGAAGTAATGCAGGGTGTTATTGAAAAGCTGAAAGCCGAGCGTCAGACAGAGCAGGAAAAGCTCACATATATGGAGAACGCGCTTAGAGCCGCCGTTCCGAAAGCGGTGTACTACGACACGTTTGTTGACCCCGGCTATGCGATATGCTTCCGTGATACAGCAAAGGAATTAGGCTTTTCGCAGAAAGAGTTTATCAAGCTCTTGATAGACCACAAATTCATCTACCGCACCTCAACCGAGGAGCTGCGCCCGATGGTGGGACCGTACAAGCACGGCTTGTTTATTCTGCGCGACTACACGAACATCAAGAACCGTCACCGCGGAACATACACGCTTGTGACAACAAAGGGCAAGAAATACATTTATGAGTATTTCGTAAGAAAAGGTATTATCAATAACTAACTATGAATTAGGAGGATTACACTATGAACTACAATGTAATGAATTACACTTATGAGGCAATGGAGCTGATGATGAGGGGTGTGGATATTATGGATTCGATGCTTAACACCCTGATTGACGGTATTATGCTTTTACCTGACTGTAACGAAACGGTGCGGCTCAAAATGATGGCGTCGCGTACCGGCTCCGATAAGGCAAAGCTTTATGAAATGTTGAGCGACAGCTATAACAATGCCGTAGATATGCTTGCCGATGAATACTGCGCCGAGCTTGATAGTGAGAACGAGCCTGACGATGAGGACGAGCCTGACGATAAGGACGAGTTTGATGATGAGGAGGATTATATCGAAGCGGATATTCCTACCGGCGCGGAATTGCAGGGGTTTTTGAATCTGATTGATAATATATTCTCATCCGGCAATCCCGTGTCCATATCGGCAGATATTTACATTAACGAGAATAAAGCCGGAAAGGACAAGTCGGACAACGACGAGGAAAGGAACAATGATTGATATGAAGAGCACAAATATAAAAGGCGGTGGTAGACAATGCCAAAGAGGTCACCAAAGCTTCTGTTTACCGACGAAGAAAGAAACGCTCCGGAGCTTAAACGAGCTGTCAAAAAGGCAGATAAGGCAGCCGCAAATTTGGATAAGGCAGAAGCGCACATACCCAAGAAGCAGGTAAAAAAGAAACAGCGGTACATTGACAAAGACGGCAAGGTCAAAACGAAGATAATGTTTGAGGAGGTCGATAAAAAACGTCCGTCCTCCAACCTGAAATCCGAGATAAAGACAGCACCCGCGCATATAGCGGCGGGTGCAGCCGTCAATGTGCTGCGTCAAGACGAGGACGACAGCGCGTCGGCAAGCACCGCTCACGGCATAGAGAAAACAGCTGATACAAGCGTTAGGACGGCACAATTCCAATACCGTAAATCCAAGCTGAAACCGTATAAGACGGCGGACAAAGCCGAAAAGGAGCTTGATAAGGCGAACATTAACGCTCTTAACAAGCAGGCTAAGTATCAATCCCGCAATGCTCCGAGCAGTAATCCCGCTTCTAAGTATCAGCAGAAAAAGGCTATCAAGAAAGAGTACGCGGCAGCTAAAAAGAGCGGTGCGAACACAAAAAAGGCTTCCGAAATCACGAAAAGCGCGTCCGCAAAGGCAAGCGAAGCGTCGAAAAAGGTAGCCGAGTTTGTGGTTAGGAACAAGAAAGTTTTCTTGATTTTAGGCGGTATTGCCGCCGTTATTATCCTGATATGCTGTATTTGCTCCTCTTGCTCCGTCATATTTGAGGGTGCGGCATCGTCAATCGCTGGTACAACATACCCAAGTGAGGACGCGGAAATGCTTGCGGCCGAAGAAAAATACAAGGCATTGGAACAGGAGTTATCCGATACAATCTCAAATTACGAGAGTACGCACGACTATGACGAGTATGTATATGAGCTTGACGATATAGAACACGACCCGTATGTGCTTCTATCGACATTGACGGCAATGCACCAAGGTGCGTGGACGTTATCGGATGTGGAAGCCGAAATCGAGGATTTGTTTTCACGTCAGTATGTATTAACCGAAACCGTTGAAACGGAACAGCGGACAAGAACGGTTACAAACTCCGACGGAACGACATCCGAGGAAACCTATGATTACCGTGTTTGCACGGTAACACTTGTTAACAACAATCTGTCGCATATCCCGTCCGAGGTGTTAAGCGAGGAGCAGCTTCAAATTTACGCTATGTATATGAAAACACTCGGCAACCGACCCGACCTGTTCAGCGATTCGGTATATGTGGATAAATACTACAACACCGAATACACGGACTATGATATTCCGGCGGAAGCCTTGTCGGATGAGCGGTTCGCGGCAATGATTGTGGAAGCCGAAAAATATTTGGGTTATCCGTATGTATGGGGCGGTTCGTCCCCTGCAACGTCGTTTGACTGTTCGGGATTTGTATGTTGGGTACTAAATCAAAGCGGTTGGTCTGTTGGCAGAACGACAGCCGAGGGACTGCGGCAGATGTGTATGCGTGTGTCAAGTGAAAACGCGCAGCCGGGCGATTTGATATTTTTCCAGGGAACCTACAATACCACAGGCGCAAGCCACGTCGGAATTTACGTTGGAAACGGAATGATGATTCACTGCGGTGACCCAATCCAGTACGCAAGCGTTAATTCAAGCTATTTCAGCTCTCATTTTATGCAATACGGGAGGATGCGTAATTGACAATTAAAAACGTAGACAGTTACAAGGAGGATTTTATGAACGAGAGAATTAAGAGATTAAAAGAGGACTACGAAAGAACCGAGAGCAAAATCGTGTCCTTACAAGAGAAAAACAAGAAGCTCGCCGAGAAAATACGGCAGCTTGAAAATGCCGAGATAGTCGGCGCGGTTCGTGACAGCGGATGCTCCATAGACGAGCTTTTGTACTTACTCGGCAAAGGTGAAAAAACACCCGCAACTAAAAAAGATTTGGAGGAAATTAAGAATGAGATTTAGAACAGTTTTAATAACCATAGCCGCCGTACTTTGTATGTCAGCTTTTTCCGTATCGGCAAACGCGCAGACCAATGAGGATTATAGCGAGGAATATTATGATGAAATAAGCGTAAATGACAGCGTCGAAAGCACGTCCGCGCTTACGCCGGAGGGAAACCTTACGTTGGTTGACGATATTTATCAATCATCGGAAATTGACGGTGAGGTCGAGGATAAGCAGTTTATCACTGTACAATCAAAGAACGGTAATTACTTTTACCTTATCATTGACCGCAGCGGTGATACGGAAAATGTATATTTCTTGAACGCTGTCGATGAAGCGGATTTATTGGCACTCATTGACGAGGATGAACAGACAACGCAGCCCACAGCGGTTTGCACTTGCACCGAAAAATGCGAAACGGGAAGTGTGAACGTAAACTGCGCCGTATGCTCTGTCGATAAGGATAGCTGTACGGCTGCGGCAAGCGCGACAGCGACACCTACCGAGGACACAGGCACATCGAACGAAAGCAGCTCATCAGGTTCGCTCGCGATACTTCTTGTGCTTGCCCTCTTAGGCGGTGGCGGTACGTTCTATTGGTTCAAGATTAAGAATAAGAAGCCGAGTACAAAAGGCGATACTGACCCCAATGATATATATGAGGACGATGAGGATGATGAGGACTACGAAATAGAGGGCGAGGAAAGCAACACCGATGAGGAAAATGACGATGAAAACATTGGTGAAAATGAACCTGACAATGATAATGAAACCGAGGAAGCGAGGGCATATAAGTATGAGATTAGTAATTGCTGAAAAGCCGTCGGTGGCAAAAACAATAGCCAATGTTATCGGCGCGACAAAGAGAAACGACGGATATTTATCGGGGAACGGCTATGCCGTTTCCCACTGCTTCGGGCATTTGGCGGAGCTTGCCGAGCCTGAAAGCTACAATTAAAGCTACGGAAAATGGAGACAGTCGGATTTGCCTATTATCCCCGACACCTGGCAGTATGCTGTCGGTGAGGATAAGAAAAAGCAGTTTGAAATTTTATCAAAGCTGATGAATGACGCGAATGTCACCGAGGTAATAAACGCCTGCGACGCGGGACGTGAGGGTGAGCTAATTTTTCGGACGGTCTACAACCTTGCCGACTGCACAAAGCCGATGAAGCGTCTGTGGATTTCATCAATGGAGGACGCGGCAATACGGGACGGATTTGAAAATTTACGTTCGGGAAGCGACTACAATAACCTCTATTACGCCGCTTTATGCAGGAGCAAAGCCGATTGGATTGTGGGAATTAACGCCACAAGGCTGTTTTCGGTGCTTTATCACAGGACGCTCAATGTCAGACGAGTAATATCCCCTACGCTTGCGATGATTGTACAGCGTGAAGCCGAGATAAAGGCATTCAAGAGTGAGCCGTTTTATATGGCGGTGCTTGAGTTTGACGGATTTAAGGCTGAAAGTGAGAGATTTTCGGATAAGGAAAGCGCAAATGCAGCAGTTGAAGCTTGCAAACGCGAAAGTGCTACGGTTAAATCGGTAGAACGAAAGGAAAAATCGGAAAAGCCGCCCACGTTGTATGACCTCACAACGCTCCAAAGAAACGCGAACAGAATATTAGGCTTTACGGCAAAGCAGACGCTTGACTATTTGCAGTCGCTCTATGAAAAGAAGCTGACTACCTATCCGAGAACGGATAGTAAATTCTTGACCGATGATATGAAAAATTCCGTCGGTGAGATTGTAAAATTATCGGCAAATGTTTTAGGCACTGCGCTGCCGACAAAAATTGATACCGCCATTGTTTGTGACAGCCGAAAGGTATCAGACCATCACGCTGTTATCCTCACAAAGAGTGTCAAAGGCTATGATACAAATTCACTTTTGCCCGGTGAGAGTGAGATATTAAAGCTCATTGCAAGGCGGACGCTGTGCGCCGTAAGCGAGCCGTATTCATACACCGATACAACGGCGGTTATGTCGTGCGGGAATACCGAATTTACAACGAAAGGCAAAGCAGTATCTAATCTCGGATGGAAAGCATATTTGTCAGCAGATAAGCCAAATAATGTTTTGTCGGCATTGGAAAACGGTACTGTTTTAACCACTAAATCCACATCTGTAACCGAGGGCAAAACCACGCCGCCGAAGCATTTTACCGAGGATACAATCCTTTCTGCTATGGAAAAAGCAGGCGCGGCAGATATTCCTGACGAAGCCGAGCGCAAAGGGCTTGGCGCGCCCGCGACAAGGGCGGGAATTATAGAAAAGCTTGTGTTCACAGGATTTGTAACGCGAAGCAAAGCGCAAAAATCCGTGAGCCTTATTCCCGATAATATCGGCGAATCGCTGATAACTATACTTCCCGAAGAACTCCAGTCACCGCTTTTAACGGCGCAGTGGGAGCAGCAGCTTTTACTCATTGAAAAGGGCGAATTATCACCCGATGAGTTTATGTCGGCTATTGAGGACAGCGTGAGAACATTGGTGCGTGATTACAAAATAATCGACGGTGCGGAGGTGTTATTCCCCTCCGGCAAACCTGTTGTCGGCAAATGCCCGCGCTGCGGCACTAACGTCACCGAAAGCAAAACAGGGTATTTTTGCGAAAAGAACAATTGCAGATTTGCGCTATGGAAAGACAATCGGTTTTTAACTTCGAAGCATATTGGCTTAACTTCCAAAATGGCTGAAACGCTATTGCGGGACAAAAAAGCCTATGTCAAAGGTATTTACTCCGAGCGCACGGGTAAGCAATACGACGCGTTTATTACTATGACCGACGACGGTGCGAAAACAACGTTCGGTCTTGAATTTGACAATAAGAAGTGAGGAGGTAATCTAAATGGCTGAAAACAAAAGAAATGTTACGGCTGAAGAAGCTATGGAAACTACGGATAATGTCAATGCTCAACAGCCGCCGAAAAAGAACAATAAAGAGCGGCTGAAAGACATTACCGCAAGTATCGAAACAGGCATTAAGGACTTGTTCGAGAGCGACAAATACAAGCAATATTTGCAGGGGATGCGCCGTTTTCACCGATACAGTGGGAATAACCAGGTTATAATCCATATGCAAAATCCAAACGCTACCCACGTTGCGAGATTTAACAAATGGCGCGACCAATTCAGCAGGAATGTCAAGAAAGGCGAAAAAGGTATAAAGATTATCGCTCCAACACCGTATAAGAAAAAAGTTGAGGAAACGAAGCTCGACCCCGACACCAAGCTGCCGCTCTTTGACGATAACGGCAAGCCCATAACGGAGGAAAAAGAAATACAAGTGCCGATGTTTCGCGTTGTGTCGGTCTTTGATGTAGGTCAAACCGTCGGAAAACCACTGCCGCAGCTTGCAAGCGACATATCGGGCAATGTTGAGAATTACGATGCGCTTGTAGAAGCGATAAAACGAACTTCAACCGTGCCGATAAAGTTTGAAGCGTTAGCTGAGAATACCGACGGATATTTCTCTACCGATAAACAGGAAATTGTTATACGTGACAATATGAGCGAGGTGCAGACGGTATCTGCACTTCTCCACGAAATGGCGCACTCCAAGCTCCACAACACAAAAGCTAAAGAGGAAAAATTACAGGAGGTAGAACTGTTCGGCGAAAAGGCGTTGTTTTCAAATGAACGAATTAAATCTGTGGACATTCCCGACGGATTGTACCGCTATGACTTGCGCGGAAGTGATGATGACCCGGGTATACCGTGTGCGATTGAAGAACACGTCGGCGTAAACCACGCCGGATGTGTTATCACGTCGGAGCCTATTGATATTGCGGAAATCGGATATATACCGATTCAAGATGAGCTTAATTTTTTGGGTTCCGAAAAAGGTATGCGTGAATTTCTAAGTGAGCAACACCCCGACAAGGCGAAATTATCAAGAAACGATGAGGAGGTGCAAGCCGAGAGCGTATCCTACTCGGTATGCGCGTTCTTCGGGATAAAAAACAGATGATAACAGCCTGGGCTATATAGCCTCGTGGAGCAAAAACAAGGAGCTGCCGGAGCTAAAGAAATCGCTTGAAATCATCAATAAGACCTCTTGTGGTATGATTGATGATATTGAGAAAAACTATGCCGAGGTACGTAAGGAGCGCGGTCTTGATAACGAGGTTGCAGAGCTTGATGAAGCGATGTTTGAAAACAGCGTAAATTATCTGCATATTCAAAAGTCGGAGGAAGCGTGGGACTATTCCGTATACGATAAGGAAAGTTTAAAGCTTGTTGACGGCGGACGGATTGAAAATCCCAAATTGAATATAGGGCAAATCAAGGAGCAAATAACCTCGGCATATGAGGTTAAGCTCCCTTATGGTGAGCCATTGCCCAACAGCGACAAAAACAGACTTCTTGACGATATTACCGAAAAAGCGGCGTTGCAAATGACGCAGGAATATCAAGACCTGCCCGACCCGAAAATTACAATTTCCGATATGTGCTCATACGGGTATACCGATTCGAATATGCTCCCGATCCCGCGGGAAACAGCACTGAAATTGTTTGACGCAGACGCGGCAATATATATGCTGCACTATGATGATACCGAAGCAATGGTTACGGACGTAAGCGAGATTAAGAATTTTGACGGCATATTCGGCATTGACAAAGAGGATTGGCAGCTCGTTAAGGACAACTATCTGAAAAATGCTGAGATGTCTATCGAGGACGACTATGACATGATTGACGGAATTGTAAATAACGGCGATAATAGAAGTGTGGCGGAGCTTGAAAGCGATGTGAAAGCCGGCAAGTCGATTTCAGTGCTTGACCTTGCAAATGCGATAAACCGTGAAAGCGAGAAAGAAAAGCCTGTAAAACAGGCGAAATCGACGAAACGCGATAAAGCGGCAAAGTCTGAAAAGTCGTCGCTTCTTGCAAAGTTAAATCGTCCTCTGCCGCCACAGCAGGACAAGGATAAACCTAAAAACAAAGAAATGGAGATGTAGAAAATGATACTTTTAACACACGATGAAATGAACCTTTTGTGTATCTATCAGAAGAATACACGCATAGGAACGATGGACGCTATCACGGTAATGCAGCAATACCTTGAACAGGACGAAACCGAGCTTGCCGAAATGTCCGATTCGCTCCTCACGAAGCTTGAACAGATGTCAGATGAGGAATTTGACACAATGGAGAAATTCCCCGATTTTAATTATTGATGAATTTACGGAGGAAAATATGAGCAAACTCACTGAAAACCATTCCGACACTCGTTGTTCATTTGAGTTATTCAAGAGCAATGTCTGCCATAGACTTAAAAAATTAGGCGATATTGATTTTCTGATTGAAACGCTCGAAAATGATGATATACGGACTTACTATGAAAGAAAATGGTATCCCGAATGCCTGTATCTGTTGGCAATGCTTGACTATATCAGCCGCGAAAATGATATTGCGCTGTGTGAGGATTACAACGACTTGCGGAAATATAGGCTCGCTGAAACTATTTATCCGGCAAGCATCCTTGCGCTTTGTCAAGCGGTTAAGTCCGATATGCCAAAGCAACAGGCACTGCGGGAAGCCATTCCCGAATTTTTGCGGTTTAATATCGTTGAAAGCGATGTCAGGAATGTCATTTGAAAAATCGAATGGGGTTTAATAGAATTAAAGCGGTTCGCAGGAGCCGCTTTTTTCTTTGCAAGAATTTTGAAAAAAGCATCTATAGATTTCGTTTATTAAGCAAATATTTTAACCAAACGCAGAAAATATTTTCTCATCAACGATTGACTATTCTCATCAAACGTGGTATAATTGATGAGAATAAGAAAGGAAATAGTCAAATGCGTATATTAAATTATCAAAAACTCAAAGAAATAAAATGGGATGTGGAGATTTTTAAATAATTATACTCTATTCACGAGGAGA
>JAJBTG010000205.1:11471-13735 GCA_020860985.1 Oscillospiraceae bacterium | reverse complement strand
CTTTGTTCCATTATTAATCGTTATGTTAATCGTAGGCTTTTCCGACGCGAGAAGCTTTATTCTGCGTGGGAATTTTTTATCAAGCCCCATAACAAGCTCAGCGGATACATATTCCTCGTGGAATTTAAACTGTAGTATGTTTCCGTGCTGCGCGATTTCATAAATTCCCGCCTCCCTTGCGGAGATTTTCAGAGCTGCGACGTTTATTATATTCATAACCGGCTTCGGAATATCTCCATATCGGTCAATAAGCTCGTCTTCAATTTCAAACTTGTCATCCTCGCTTGCGATTGCCGCGATTTTTTTGTAAATATCTATTCTCTGATTGTGGTTTTTAATATATGCTTCCGGCAGATACGCGTCAATTTCAATGTCTATCGATATGCTCGTATCAGCCTTTACCTCAATTCCCTGAGCCTCGTTTATGCTCTCCTTTAAAATCTGACAATACATATCATAGCCGACACTGTCCATATGCCCGTGCTGCTCCGCACCGAGAATATTTCCGGCTCCGCGTATTTCCAAATCGCGCATTGCGATTTTAAAGCCCGAGCCGAACTCCGTAAACTCCTTTACGGCGCGCAGTCTTTTTGACGAAATGTCCGATAATATACTGTCGCGTCTGTATGTCAAATACGCGTATGCAAGACGGTTGGAGCGTCCGACGCGTCCGCGCAGCTGATAAAGCTGGGCAAGACCCATTTTATCGGCGTTCTCGATTATAATGGTATTGGCGTTGGGAATATCAAGTCCGGTTTCGATTATTGTCGTACAGATAAGGACATCGGTTTTGCCGTTGACCATGTCGTACATAATATCCTCCAGCTCATCCTCCTTCATCTTTCCGTGTCCCACGGCGACATTTATATCCGGAAACTGCGATTTTATCCATTCAGCCTTTCGATAAATGCCCTGAACTCTGTTATACAAATAAAACACCTGACCGCCGCGCGAAATCTCGTTTCGTATCACATCGAGGATAACGCTCGGATTGTCCTCAAGAACATATGTCTGCACCGGATAGCGGTTTTCGGGCGGCTCCGTCAGAACGCTCATATCCCTTACGCTCGTCATTGCCATATGCAGTGTGCGCGGAATAGGCGTCGCGGTCATTGTAAGAACATCCACGTCCTTTTTTATTTCCTTTAAGCGCTCCTTATGTCCAACTCCGAAGCGCTGTTCCTCGTCAACTATCAAAAGTCCGAGGTCATGAAATTCCAAATCCTTTGACAGAAGCCTATGCGTTCCTATAATAATATCTATTTCCCCGCTTTTTACCTGCTTTAATATTTTTTTCTGCTGTGCCGCCGTCCTAAATCGCGACAGCATTTCCACCTTTACCGGAAAATTTTCCATTCTTTTAAGAAAGGTTTCGTAATGCTGCATTGCAAGAATCGTCGTAGGACAGAGGTACGCCACCTGCTTTGAATCGTTTACTGCCTTAAACGCGGCACGTAAAGCGACCTCTGTTTTCCCGAAGCCCACATCGCCGCAAAGAAGTCTGTCCATGGGCTTGGAGCTTTCCATGTCAGCCTTGACTTCCTCAATCGAGCGGAGCTGATCCTCTGTTTCGGTGTAGCCGAAGCTGTCCTCAAAATCACGCTGCCACGGGGTGTCGGCGCTGAACGCGTGACCCTTGGTTTTTCCGCGCGCCGCGTAAAGCTGTATTAGCTTTTGAGCAAGCTCCTCGGTTGATTTCTTAACCCTCTGCTTTGTCCTGTTCCAATCGTTTCCGCCGAGCTTATTAAGCTTCAGCTCGCGCTTCGAATTGCCGACGTATTTGTATAGCATATTCAATTGGTCTATCGGAACATACAGAGAATCGGTGCCGCGGTACTGAATTTTCAGATAGTCCTTAGTTACGCCGTTTACGGTCATTTTCTGCGTTCCGACGTATTTTCCTATGCCGTGCGTCTGGTGTACAACATAGTCTCCCTCGCTTATATCATTATACGATTTTATTCTGTTAGCATTGTCAATCTTGCGTTTCCTGCGGCTTTTCTTACTTTCAAAAATCTCCCTGTCCGAGACAAGGACAAAATTAATTTCGGGATATTCAAATCCCTTATTGAGATTTCCGCGTATAATAACGGTTTCCCCGCGCTTAAATTCCGCCTTGCTCCCCGAGTCCTCCGAGATAAAACGTGTTTTTATTCCGCGGGCATTCAGGACTCCCGCAAGATTTTCGCCCCTGCCGCGCGTTGAGGCAAGGATAACTACGGTGGTTTTCTTTTCGTGACACGCTTTCAAGTCCTCGTACAGAT
>JAJBTG010000205.1:2340-11461 GCA_020860985.1 Oscillospiraceae bacterium | reverse complement strand
CCGTGAAATGAAATTGTCGTTTTTGTCGTAAAGGATTCAAGATGCTTATACAGAAAATCGGTTCGCGTATGTGAAAGAACGTCAATCGAGATTACCTTTTTCCGCGTCATTTTACCAATCGCTTCACTGTACGTCAGGAAAAATTTTCGGTCGTTCGATTTCTGCTTTCCCAAAATTCCCTTTTCCTTTAGCTCGGTTACAATCTCGCCCTTTTCCCATTCAAAGGTTTTGCCCCTGTCGGCTATTCGTTTGGGGTCGATTACGAAAACAATGTCATCTTTGTCAAAATAATCGAGAACGGTCGGAATGTCACCGTAAATCATCGATATATATTTATCGATTGACGGAAAATATCCGCGCTCATTAAAGCTTTCTATATCCGCGTTCAGCGCGGCGATAAATTCGGTTTCATCGTTCTTTCTGCGCTTTGCGCGCCTTACCTCGTCCTCAAGAGCCGATACTATTTCCGACCTTTTCTCCTTTGACAAAATCGCCTCAACCACGGGTATTATGCGCGCAAAATCCAGCTTGTCGAGAGTTCTCTGCGTATAGCTGTCAAACGAACGCACGGAATCGACTTCATCATCAAAAAATTCTAACCTTATCGGATTTTCATAATTGGGCGAGAAAATATCGACGATTCCCCCGCGAACCGCGAATTGACCCTTACCCTCAACCATGTCCTCTCTGCTGTAGCCCATTTCAATAAGGATTTCCGTAAGTCGGGACAAATCAAAGCGTTTACCGACTTCAAACGTAATTACGCGGTTTATAAACTCCTCCCGCTTTGCCGTGTATTGCAAAATCGCGTCAACGCTTGTCACAACTATGCAGTCCTTTTCGCTCATAAGACGGTCAAGCACAGCCAGACGGCTGTGCTCGTTTTGATGACCCGTTGTTTCTATATTGTAAAAAACATATTCCTTGGACGGAAAATACAGTACCTTATCGGTGTACAGCTCCAAATCACTGTAAAGCGCGCGCGCCTCCATGTCGCTGTATGTCACCACTATACCGGACGACGCGTTCTCGCGGCAAAGCGAATAAATAAGCTGACCCAGCGCCGACTCCACCACTCCTGCAACCGAAATAGGCGTATTATTAAGATTTTTTACTATACCGCCGTAAGGCGGGTAATCCTTTAAAATATTTGAAAAATCCATACTCTACCTCTTTAATAAGGGGCGAAGCCCCGTCGTTCAACGTTTTCAGGATTGTTCTCCCTCTGAAAAAATTAAGCGGAACCCGCCGCCTATAAAGGCGGGGGACATCTGCGGTTAGGTTATAGCTATGATTGAGCGGCAAAATTCAGGCGTTTCCGTTAAACCTGTTCATTGCCGACTGAGCGCCGTTCCTGATTATTTCCTCCGCCGCCTCCGACGCTCTTATAATAGCGTCATCCATTATCGGGATTTAATCCCTTGTAAAGAGTCCGAGAACAAAATCCGCCAAATCATATTCATCATTCCTCGGCGCTCCTACGCCTATTTTTATGCGTGGAAAGCCGTCGCTTTGAAGCTGATATATAATCGATTTCAGACCGTTGTGTCCTCCGGCGCTTCCCTTTGCGCGGACGCGTATTCTGCCTGCCTCAAGGGAAATATCGTCATTTATCACTATTATATTCTCGGGCGGGATTTTATAAAATTTAGCAAATTCAATAACGCTTTCGCCGCTGAGATTCATGAATGTCTGCGGCTTTACAAGCCATGTTTTTTCGCCGCCGATTACGGCTTCACCGTAGAGTGCCTTGAATTTAAGCTTATTTACCTTAACGTTATTTTTATCCGCCATATAATCTATTGTGTGAAACCCGATATTATGACGCGTCATTTCGTATTGCTTTCCCGGATTTCCCAATCCCACTATTAAATACATCGTTTCCTCCCAAATACAAAATATTGCTCTCGATTTCCTGTTATTCAAATTAATTTCCCGCGCTATTAAAAAGCCGCCGCTTTTAAATCGCAGCAGCTTTTAACAACTATCTCTGTGAATCCTTTTAACCACGGCTGTCTGTGAGCAAAGCCGTAAATAGGATTGATTTATTTTTTTTTCCAATTTTCCTTATTAGTCTGCCTTGCTCTCGCTATCGACAATGCGCTTTCGGGAATATCCTCCGTTATAGTTGAGCCGGCGGCTATGTACGCGCCGTTTCCGACATTGATGGGCGACACAAAATTAGTATTGCAGCCTACGAAGCAATCATCGCCTATAGTTGTTCTGTACTTATTTTTGCCGTCATAATTACACGTTACCGTGCCGCATCCGAAATTAACGCGCTTGCCTACGTCGCTGTCGCCGATATAGGTCAGATGTGAAATCTTTGTGCCGTCGTCGATATTCGAGTTTTTCAATTCCACAAAATCGCCGACCTTTACATCCTCGCCTACCCTGCAATTCGGACGAATGTACGCAAACGGTCCGACGTGCGTGTTTTCGCCGACCTCGGAATTTAAAATAACCGAGCTTAAAATATCCACATTGTCGTGTATAACCGCGCCGTCAAGAACACTGCCCTGACCTATAACGCAGCCGGCTCCGATTTTGGTTCCGCTTCGTAGCGTGACATTCGGCTGAATTTCCGGGTCGTTTCCTATAGTAACGTCCGCTGCGATATAAATGCTGCCGGGGATGCGCATCGTTACTCCGTTGCGCATATGCGCCTCATTGATTCTTCCGCGCATAATCTCTTCCGCTTCGCCGAGCTGAACGCGGTCATTTATTCCTCGTATTTCATCATTATCCTCAATCGCGAAGGCTCCTACCTTTTTACCCTCTTTGAGCAAAATTTCCAAAGTGTCGGTAAGATAATACTCACCCTGCGCGTTATTCGGTTGAATTTTATTAAGCGCAAAAACAAGCGACTGCGCGTCAAAGACATACATTCCCGAGTTTACCTCTTTGATTTTTTTCTCCTCGTCACTCGCGTCCTTCTGCTCAACTATCTTCAAAACTCCTCCGTCAGCGCCCCTGACTATTCTGCCGTAGCCCGTGGAATCGGGAAGAATTGCCGTTATAACCGTTTCCTGTTCTCCGGTTGCGTTATGGTATTCAAGCGACTTTTTGATTGTTTCCGCGTTGATAAGGGGTGTATCCCCGTTAAGGATAACCACGCTTCCCTCCGCGTCCTTGATAAAATCAACCGCCTGCATAACGGCGTGACCCGTACCCTTTTGCTCGCTCTGCAATGCAAAATCGCATACATCGCCCAATACCTCTTTAACGGCATCCGCCTTGTGACCAATTACCGTAACAACCTTGTCGGCTCCCGCCTCGGTCGAAGCGTCAATAACCCATCTGCAAAGCGGCTTTCCGCAAACCTTATGCAAAACCTTCGGCATATTTGATTTCATACGCGTACCCATTCCGGCAGCTAAAATTATACTTGTGAACATTTTAATTTCCATAGCCTTTCTTCCCGCAAATATAAACCTCCCGCATACCTCCGCGGGCGGAAGTGTGTGAACAGAAAAATCCGCAATCACAGCCGCAGACAAAAGATTTGCTGCCGCTAAAGCGTCATTTTCTCCACTTGGCAAATATCCGATTTAATTTGATTTATAAGCTCGTCTACGCTGTTGAATTTTATATCTCCGCGCATCCTTTTTGCAAACGAAACACGGATATGCTTATCGTAAATATCCTCGTTAAATCCGAGTATATGACTTTCTATTGTAAGCTCGCTCGCGTCGAACGTCAAATTTCTTCCCACGTTTATCACGCTCTTAAGCCGTTTGCCGTCAACATACGTGATTCCCGCGTATACGCCCTCGCACGGCAATGCCATATTTTTATCGTAATCGACATTGGCGGTCGGTATTCCCATCTTACTTCCGTTTTGCAATCCGCGCACAACCCTGCCCTCTATGCAGAATCGCCTGCCCAAAAATCTTTCGGCTTTCTCAACATCGCCCGACTTTATCATTTCTCTTATCTTCGTGCTTGAAACTATTTCGTTTTCTATTTTTATTACATCCGTTACAAGTACCTCAAACCCGTACTTTCTGCTGAACTCTCTCAGTGCCGCGACATCGCCGCACGCCTTATAACCGAAGCTGTAATCATAGCCGACGCAGACCCCCTTAACCTTTAGGTTTTTTACAAAAAGCCTTTCAAATTCCTCCGGAGATTTCTGAATAAATTGCCGAGTGAATTTTCTCTAATACACAAAATCCGGCTTTTCCCGCTCAAGAAGCTCCAGCTTAGCCTCATTCGGCGTTATAAGCTCTATGTGCTTTGTTCCCGTAATCTCCTTTGAGTTTTCCTCAAAGAGCAAAACTCCCGACTTCAAGCCGTGCGCCCTTGCATATTCAATGCCGTTTCGTATGATTGTCATGTGCGCGACATGAAGTCCGTCAAAATTTCCGAGAGCGGCAACCGTTCCGTCGTATTCCACCACGGTTTCCGCATGAATAATATCCAAATCGCCGCCTCCTCTCCGCGCTTTATCCTAATTCCAAAAGGATTTTTCCAATACCAATTTCCCCTCAACACATTTTGATATACATAAAAATCCGCCGTTTTCGTCATAAAGTCTGTAGCTCTTATTTTCCTCTCCCCTGTAGGACATTCGTATACCGTTTGTTATGCTCCTTGTCTGCTTTTCGTTAAGACGAATCGCCGGATATTCCTCAAACATTCTGTCAACGGGAATAAGCGCATTTTCAAGTGTTCCGTCCGCGCTCATTTCTGTCAGCTCGCCTACGGTATAGCTGTCGGCAAGCTCAAACGGGCCCGTCCTTGTTCTGATCAGCGTGTTCATGTACGCTCCGACGCCGAGCCTTGCTCCTATATCCTCGCAAAGAGTTCGGATATATGTCCCCTTTGAACAGACTACATCTATTTTAACACGATAATTTTCCGTGTCGATTTCCAAAATATTTATTTCGCGTATTGCGACTTTCCGCTTTTTGCGCTCTACCTCGATTCCCTTTCTCGCAAGCTCATAGAGCTTTTTTCCGTTCTGTTTAACGGCTGAATACATGGGTGGAGTTTGTTCGATTTCACCGATGAAGCTCTTTATGGCGGCTTCTATTTCCTCCGCGGTCAGATTTACCGCACATTCCGTCAGAACCTCGCCCTCCGCATCCTGTGTGTCCGTTGTCATTCCGAGAATAAGCTCCGCCGTATAGCGCTTATCGGACAGCGTAAGCATATCCGCCGCCTTGGTTGCGTTTCCTATACACATCGGAAGCACTCCCGACGCGCCGGGATGGAGAGTTCCAGTATGCCCGACTTTTATTATATTTGTCAGCCGGCGCATAAAATACACCATATCATGCGATGTTTTCCCCAATGGCTTATTTATAACTATTATGCCGTTCATAATACCTTTAAACATTCCTCAACAATTCTTTTTTCCGCTTCCTCCAGGGTGCCCTCAATGCTGCATCCCGCCGCCTTCGCGTGACCGCCGCCGCCGAATTTAACGGCAACATCCGCTACGTTTGCACTGCCGTTCGACCTCATGCTCACGCGTATCGAATCATTCTGATGCTTTATGCACACCGCGATTTCCGTTCCCTCAACGCATCGCGGAATATCAACTATATTCGGAGCCTCTTTTACCTCTACTCCATAGCGGCTGTATATATCGTCGCTGACAGTAACGATGCTTATCTTTCCGTCGCCGTAGGAACGGATATTCTGCATAATCTCCGATTTGAGCTTTATGACGTTCAGACTATATGTATCAAAAAGCAGCCTTGCAACCTCGGCATGGTCAAAATTAAACTCAAGCAGATTCGCTGCGATGCGCATGGTTTTCGGACTTACGCTGCTGTATTTAAATCCGCCGGTATCGGACGTTATCGCGATATACAGATACCTCGCTATTTTATCATTCAGTTCCGCGCCCATATATTTGAAAACATCGTAAAGGATTTCTCCCGTGGCGGAGGCGTTTCCGTCAATATAATTTTCATCCGCGAAATTAGTGTTGGTTATATGATGGTCGATATTTACGGAATTGCCTATTTGGTCAAAGAGCTTTCTCCGTCTGTCGAGCCGCTCCAAGTCGCCGCAGTCAAGACAGAGCGCAAGGTCATGGCTGTATACGCCGTTTTCGTCGTAAACCACATATTCGCCCTGTATAAATCCCAAATGCTTTTCGACATTATCGTTGACGTAGCATACGGCTTCCTTGCCCATATTGCGGAGAACCTCCGCAAAGGCGAAGCATGAGCAGAGCGCGTCCGGATCCTCGTTTACGTGCGGAAAAACCGCTATTGATTTTGCTGCTTTTATTTTATCTGTTACCCTCTGCATTTACTTTTACCTCCCCTATAGCAATCCTTAAAAATCTACCGTGTATTCAATAATGGGCAAAGCCCCGTCATTCAACATTTTCAGTGGAACCCGCCAAAGGCGGGTACATCTTAATTCAGTTATTTAACTTCCTTTAATAATTTGTCAATATGCGCGCCATGCTCTATTGAATGGTCAAGCTCAAAAATAAATTCGGGAGTATAGCGCAAATCTATTCTTTTTCCGATTTCCCGCCTTACGAATCCTGCCGCACTTTTTAATCCCTGCATAGCTCTCTTCTGAGTTTCCTCGTCGCCCATGACGGAAATATAAGCCTTGGCATATCGCAGGTCGTTTGTCACATGAACCGCAACAACGCTTGTCATAAGCGGTATTCGAGAATCCTTAAGCTCGCGTATAACGGAAGCAAGCTCGCGGCGCACCTCCTCATTGATTTTGTCTATTCTTGCCATGATTGTTTCCTTTCCGATATCTGAAAAATTCAATAAGGGGCGAAGCCCCGTCATTCAACATCTTTAGCGGGAGATATTTGATTTGAAATCAAAGCCTCCCACCGAAAAATTAAGCGGAACCCGCCAAAGGCGGGTACATCTTAATTTAGTTTATCTCTCTATTTCTTCCATTACAAAGCATTCCATTGTATCGCCGTCCTTAATATCGTTGAAGTTTTCGATACCTATACCGCATTCAAAGTTTTCGCTTACCTCTTTTGCGTCATCCTTGAAACGCTTTAGACTGCTGATTTTACCCTCATGGATTATAACGCCCTCGCGGACAAGTCTGATTTCCGCGTTACGCTGAATCTTACCCTGAGTAACATAGCAGCCGGCGATTGTTCCGACTCCCGAAACCTTGAATGTTTGACGAACCTCGGCATATCCGAGCACGACCTCTTTAAATTCGGGGTCAAGCATACCCTTCATAGCTGCTTCGATTTCCTCGATAGCCTGGTAAATTACACGATAAAGTCTTATATCGACATCCTGCTGCTCCGCCGCCGATACCGCGCCCGCGTCGGGACGCACATTGAAGCCTACGATAATCGCGTTTGACGCGTTCGCAAGCATTACGTCCGATTCGTTGATTGCGCCTACGCCGCCGTGAATTGCGCGAACGCACACCTCATCGTTGGACAGCTTTTCAAGCGACTGCTTAACCGCCTCAACCGAGCCTTGTACATCCGCCTTGATAATAACGTCAAGCTCTTTCATGTTGCCCTCGTCAATCTGACTGAACAGATTATCGAGAGAAACCTTAACAACCTGATTAAATTTATTTTCCTGTAATTCCTGCTTTCTTTGCTCCGCAACCTCACGCGCAAGCTTTTCATTTGAAACGACAATCAATCTGTCGCCGCCGGTCGGAGCCTCGGAAAGTCCGAGAACCTCAACGGGAGTTGACGGTCCCGCGCTTTTAACGCGTCTGCCCTTGTCGTTCACCATCGCTCTTACGTGGCCTACGGCTGTTCCCGCGATTATAAAATCGCCTACGTTAAGCGTACCGTTCTGAACGAGAACAGTCGCTACCGGACCTCTGCCCTTATCAACCTGCGCCTCTATAACCGTTCCCTTTGCGCTTCTGTTCGGATTTGCCTTAAGCTCCTGCATATCGGCAACAAGCAGAACCATTTCAAGAAGTCCGTCAATATTGATTTTCTGCTTCGCCGAAACCTCAACACATACGGTATCTCCGCCCCATTCCTCGGGAACAAGGTCATATTCGACAAGCATCTGCTTTACTCTTTCGGGATTTGCTCCGTCCTTATCGATTTTGTTAATCGCAACAATAATGGTTACTCCCGCCGCCTTTGCGTGGTTGATAGCCTCAATCGTCTGCGGCATGATACCGTCGTCCGCAGCCACAACAATTATCGCAACATCCGTTACCTGCGCGCCTCTTGCACGCATTGTTGTGAACGCTTCGTGTCCGGGTGTGTCAAGGAACGTGATTTCGCGGTCATTCAGCATTACGCTGTACGCGCCTATGTGCTGCGTAATACCGCCCGCCTCCGTATCGGTTACGCTTGTGTGGCGGATTGCGTCAAGCAGCGAGGTCTTGCCGTGGTCAACGTGACCCATTACAACAACTACCGGTGAACGCGGAACCAAATCCTCCGGCTTATCTTCCTCCTCCGTATCAAGGAACAAACGCTCCTCCTTTGTAAGGACGATTTCCTTATTGACCGTAATTCCGAATTCCTCGCCTATAAGCTGCGCCGCCTCAAAATCGATTGCCTGATTCATTGTTGCCATGATGCCGAGCATCATAAGCTTTTTCATTATTTCAGCCGCGCTCTTTCCGATTTTCGCCGCAAAATCTCCGACAGTTATTGCTTCGGGAATTTCAACCTCGGTTATTACCTTAACCTTTTTCTCCGCCTTATGTCTTGGTTTTTCCCTAACATCCTGCTGGCGGTTTCTGTTCTTTTTATTCTTATTCTTTCTGCCGCCGTCAATTCTAATATTGTCAGAAACCATATCCTCTATATGCTCGCGCTGCTGAATAGTATCAATTTCCACAACCGTCTGACGCGTATCGACATAGCGCTTTCTTTCCTGCGTTTTAACAATAAATTCTTCCTCGGTATTGCTTCTGTCAACATTGCTTAAATCAATCTTTGTGCCGGTTTGCTTCTTGGTATGCTGCTTCTGCTTTTTCTTATCATGCTTTTGCTCGGCACGCTTTTCTGTTTTCGGCTCCGGCTTTTTCTCCTCCGATTCGGATTTCGGCTGCTCGGTCTCCTTTGCCTGCACCTCCGGCTTTGTTTCCGGCTCCTCCGACTTCCCGGGCTTTGCTTCCGACTGTTCCGGCTTCTCCTCCGGCGCGTCCTTTTTGGTTTCCTGCGCCTTAG
>JAJBTG010000205.1:0-2330 GCA_020860985.1 Oscillospiraceae bacterium | reverse complement strand
CTTTTTGTCCTCGCCCTTTGAATCGGCTTTAACATCTTCGTCACGCTGCTTGAGGATTTCCTCCATCGTCATTTCGTTCTGCTGAGTGTAAATATCAAATATCAGACTTATTTGTTCCTCGGTAAGCATAGTTGAGGTGCTCTTTATATCTACACCGTATTCGGCAAGTCTTGCTATCATGTCCTTGCCGGTTATTTTGAATTTTTTTGAAATTTCACTAAGTTTAATTGTTGATGCTTCTGCCATATGACACCATCCTTTCTTTAATTCCGAAATCTATCTAAAATTGCTTTCGCAAAATTATTGTCATTAACGGAAACCACCGCCCGCTCAGAGGAGCCTGTGTACTTTCCCAAATCAGCCATAGTTCCGCACTCTATATGTCTCACATTATAATATTTACATGAGTTTGTTAAGGATTTTTTTGTGTTGTCCGACGCGTCGCACGCTATTATAACAAGCTTCGCAATTCCTGCTTTTATTGATTTTGCGCATATAAACTCGCCCGTGGGAACGGGTCCGGCCCGCTTTGCCGTTCCGCTCATTCCGAGACGCCGTTCATTCATATCAATCTGTCCGCTTCCTCATAGATTTCCTGCGGAACCCGACATTTATAATGCCGCTCCAAACCGCGTTTTTTCTGCGCAAGACGCATACAGTCGGGATTTTTGCAGATATACGCTCCGCGCCCGAAAAGTTTTTTTTCCGTGTCCATGCTTATTTTGCCCGTTTCCTTATCCTTTACTATTCGGATAAGCTCATTCTGTGGGTTCATTTTTCGGCACGCTATACACATTCGCTGTGGTATATGCTTCATATTACGCTAACCGATTCCTTTCGCAAAATTCCTTTATATTATTCGGCGCTTATGTCAATCTTCCATCCCGTCAATCTTGCGGCAAGTCTTACATTCTGTCCCGACTTGCCTATCGCCAGTGAAAGCTGATATTCGGGAACTGTCACCTTAGCGCTCTTTTCCTCCTCGTTGATAACGGTCGATATGACCTTGGACGGGCTGAGGCTTGCCGCGATAAACGCCGCCGGGTCCTCGCTCCATTTTACTATGTCTATCTTCTCATTTCTCAATTCCTCGCCTATGCGCTGAACCCTTATTCCCTTAGGTCCTATGCAGGCTCCCTGCGGGTCTACCTCGGGATTATTGGAATATACCGCAATCTTTGTCCTCGAGCCGCCCTCTCGCGCTATGCTCTTAATCTCAACCGTTCCGTCCGCAATCTCCGGAACCTCCGCTTCAAACAGCTTTTTAACAAGTCCGGGATGTGTTCTTGAAAGTAAAATCTGCGTCCCCTTCGAGCCGTTTTTAACCTCGCTTACGTAGCAGCGTATTATATCGCCAACTTCATATTCCTCGCCGTGAGGCTGTTCGTTAGCCGGAAGGAAGGCTTCTATTTTACCGATGTCCACAAACACGTTCCCATGCTCTATTCTCTCGATTCTGCCCGATACAATATCGTTTGTTTTTTCTGTATACTCGCTGTATATAATTCCGCGTTCCGCCTCTCTTATTCTCTGTGTTATAACCTGCTTTGCGGTCATCGCGCTTATTCTTCCGAAATCTTTCGGGGTTATCTCTATATTAACAAGGTCGCCTATTTGATAATTTGCGTTTATTTCACGCGCGTCCTCAAGGGAAATTTCCTCCTGCTCCTCAAACACAAGCTCTACAACCTCTTTCTGCGCCATAACCTTTACAACTCCGCTTTCGCGGTCTACCGAAACCTCAACATTCTGCGCCGAATTGAAATTTTTCTTATACGCCGCAACCAGCGCGGCTTCAAGCGCGTCCAATATAACATCCGGGCTTATCCCCTTTTCGTCACAAAGCTCTGTCAAAGCTTCAAGTAATTCCTTATTCATTTTCCTATCTCCCTTTCTCAAAACCTAAAACTCAATTTTATATAAGCCGCTTCCTTTGCGGGTATTTGCAGAATATCGCCGTTATATTCGATAAACGCCGTTTTATCCTTATAATCCTTTAAAACGCCGGTAAACTCCTTAACTCCGTCCATTGCCTTATAGAGCTTAACATCCACCTCTCGTCCGACATAGTACAGAAACTCTCTGTCCTTTACAAGCTTCCTGTCAACTCCCGGCGATGAAACCTCAAGCGTATAATTACCGTCAATCGGGTCCTCGCTGTCCAAAACGTCTTCAAACGCTCTCGAAAAGGCTTCGCAGTCGTCAATGCCGACGCCTCCGTCTTTGTCAAGATACAGGCAGAGCGAACAGTCCGCGCCCGCCTTTTTATATGCCACGTCAACAACGTAAACTCCATGCTCCGCCGCCAGCGGCTCGGCAAGCTTCAGGAC
>JAJBTG010000275.1:6774-13756 GCA_020860985.1 Oscillospiraceae bacterium | reverse complement strand
TTTCTTTACAGCCGCGCATCCGCTACTGTAAAGCTGTTGCGCCGCCAAAACCGCCGCTTCGGTGACCGCTTCAATAATATCCTGCGTTGTTTCGGATGTGTTCGCCTTTACCCACGGCACAACCACCCTTGTAATCACCACGCCTAAAATCATTACCACCACGCCGATGAGCGTGACGACAATCTGTGTAATATCAATCGTCATTTTAATACCTCCATATCAATACGTCCTACAATAATGCAATCCCTTCTGCAACAAATAATACACATTAATATCCCTGTTGCAGTAATCCGTCCACAATGCCGTATCGGTGACAATTCCGCGATACTGCAAATCCCACACAATATCGTTAATATCGGTATACGCGCTGTCGGCAGTTTCGCCGGTCTGTTTTGTGCGTATGTACTGACACAGCTTACGGCAGAACCAATAAATATTACTGTCCTCGGCGCATTTCGTAAGCCACATATCGGTGTTGGATATGATGTTTCTGTGTGCCAATTCCCAGATAATATCGTTAATTTCCGTGTACTCGGTCACGCTTTCGGCAAGGCTCCAATTCGGTCTGCCGTAGCCTAAAATCTTAGCATAACTCAACGAATACGATTTCAGCTCAACCGCGCCGCCGTTCGCGACAACGCCCGAAGCGCTTGACGTGTTGCCCTCGACGGTGTACACTTTCGCGCTGTCAACCGCGTACACAATTCCCGTGTGCGTTGCCGTGCCGGATGAACCAAAAAATATAATATCCCCGACCTGTGGCGACGAATGCCACGCACCGTTATTCTTAAAATGCGTGACCGCGTAAGGGCAATACGCGTAATGCCCGTAAATCATCTCATCGGCAATATCCGCGCCGAACGCGTTCGCGAACATCACCGACACAAACATAGCGCACCACGGCTGTGCCTGATATACGCTGATACTCTCACCGAAATAATCGCAATAGTCCACCGCAAACCGCGTATAATTCGCACTTCCCGCGTTGGCGGTGTAATCGTCAAGCTGTGAGTTGGAAGCCTTTTCAAGGTATCCCTCCCACTTCTTAGCCTCTGCAATTAATGTATCTTTTGCACTCATTCTTCACCAAACCTTTCTTCCGGTATTTCTACCGTATTACCGTTCCGTATCTTTTCCACATTCTCCGCCTTAGCCTTATAGCTGTAAAACGCAATTGCCACGGCAACGGGCGCGCCTATGTAGCTGAACAACCCGCACAACGCCGTTGACACATACGACGAGCTTGCGCCCGACTTGACAATCATAAATATAATCGTCATACCGAACGCAAGCCCGACAAAGTATGTAAGCATTACAAGACAAAGAATAATCTTTGAAAACTCGGTTAAATGCTTTTTCACATCATCACCCAATTCCCAACCTTGTCGCGATAAATCCCACGAGCAGCCCCACAACGAGCGTCAGCGCGTAATCTACCGCCGTACGCCACTTTTTACCGTCGCGGCTTTCAAGCTCCTTTAAGCGCTTGTTTTCCGCGTCCTGTGCCTTTGCAATTGCCGATATATTTTCCGACAGCTTCGTGATATTGTCGCTCTGCTTTTGCAATGTGATGTTCATATCGCTTATTTGCCTGTTCGTTTCCTCAACGACTTTCAGCCGCTCATTAAGCCGCTTATCCTCCGCGATGAGCGCGTCAAAATTCGCGTCCACCGTCCTACGGAACTCCTCATGCTCCGCGCGTGTTATTGCTGTGTCCATAATTAACCTCCCTATAAATTTTTGCACCAAAAAAGCGCCGCTTTTTTCACGACGCTCTTTCAAGCCTTATTTCGTAATATTCAACTGTTCCATCAGCGCGTTTTGCAATACCTCCGAAAAGTTGACGTGTTCGCGTTCCGCCTGTGAATTAAGCCACGATGGAATTGAAAGTGTCTTTTTAACCGCTCTGCTGTCCGTCTGCCGCCTGTACGCCATTGTGTCAACATCGACAAAGCTCACATACCCGTCCGCCGCCTTAATATCGAGCGTCGGCTCCGGCACGGCTTCTTTTTTATCCTCCGCTATGCATAACCACATTGCCATAGCGTCGCGCGTCATTTCTATAGCGTCGTTCAAATCATCGCCGAACGTATGACACCCCGGCAAATCGGGAACACTCGCCAAATACTGCCCGTTTTCCTCTTTAAATACCGCCGGATAAACATATTTCATAATATCACGTCCTTTTATCGGGATTATTTCAATCCCGCGTCCTTTAATATATTGTTCGCGGTTCCTAAGGGAATGTCACCCTTATGCCGCGGTATCGGAATTTTGACGTTGGTTCCGTCCTTAATTGCCATATCGTGACGCGCACCGCTTATTATGCGCCAACCGTTTTGCTTTAGTATCTTTTCCAATTCCCGCTTAGTCATTCCCTCACCGCCTTACAATTATATTATATACGTAATATTACGTATTGTCAAGTGTTTTATTCCTCCGTTGTATTAATCAGCTCTGTAAGCTCCTTATACTGCTCGTCCGTGATGCGTCCGGCAAGCAAAAACACGTCCATCTTGTCCTGCAAATCCTCTGTGTCATAGCCGCCCTTTGCTATAATCTTCTTTAAATATCCGTATGTCATGATAATATCCTCCTTATATGCCTAATTCCAATTTTGATAATCTGTAGTCCAGCTCTGTCATATATGCGTCCGCCGCCTCTTCAAGGCTCGCTTCGTATGCCTCAAGACTGCCATACGCCGCTATTTTCGGCACTTCTGTCTGCGGGTTGTTGGTTTGCGGCTCTATGCCCTCAATCCACGCATAATCCGATGTGTCAATCTCTTCCTTTGAAACAATCTCCATAAGCTGATGTTTCGGAACAAAATTAACCTCTAATTCCTCCGCGCCCTCATCATCAACATAATGTGGTGTATCTATGTAGTCTGTTTTTTCAAGCGACAGATAGTGCCTTACGACAATTTTATATTTGTTGAGCTTTATTGCCCCGTCCTTTACGTAAAATCTGCTAATATCCATAACTTATACCTCTGAACTTGATATTGATAAGCTGCTGTAAACAACATTGTTTTCTATCGTTGCGCCCGTGGGTGTTGACGATGTCATAGTGTATTTTGACACGTTACCGGTCACCGATGAGTAGTCTGCAAATGAAACATCACCGGACACGTAATTTTCTATTACATTTCCCGATACGGTACGCGCGTACAACCACAGCTGTCCTGAACCGGTTTGCTTGATTTCGTTGCCGGTTATACTTGAGAAATTGCAATAGCAAGTGCTGTTTGCAATTATCTTGTTATTGCTCAGATGTCCTAAGAACGCCGTGGAGGGGCTTGCACCGGTAACTGAATTGCAATATATATACGAATCCGTAAATGACATAGCCTCTGACCATCCGCTAATATACATTTCGCTTTTTAATGTGCCATTGGAAAAACAACCCCTACAGCAATAGAATATTTCCGTTCCGTTGCTGCTGCTCGTGCACGTCAAATTGATGTAGCAGCCCTCGCCGCCCTTTATCATGCACTCATTAAAAGCAGAAGTACAGTCGGAGCTGTTATCAAGATAAACCCCGTCAATTTTTACCTTGTGCAAATGCACCTTTGTATAATCGGGACTACCCCCGTACACAATCGCGCCATGTCCCGATGCCGTGACACTGATGTGCAAATTGTCGAGCAATAAATCTACATCACCGCTTGAACGTCTGAATAATCCCATTGATATCGTAGTTGACGAGAAACTCATATCTCGGAACACAGCATTGCTGTCTCCTGTAAAGCTCATAAATCCCGTGCTTAGGACATCAAAAAACGTGCCTTCTCCCATACCCTCAAACACAACGTCCTTGTCACACGTCAGTGCGGTTGATATGTTATATGTACCCTCCAACAGCACAATCTTACCGCCCGTATCGGGCAGCGCGTCAATCGCCGACTGTATCACGGTATCGTCAGATGTGCCGGTACATCGATAATCTACGCCATATTTGCTTACACTGTCGCTTGCGGCAACGACAATTGTCGCCGCGCGTGTTCTCTCCAGTACACCCTCCGTCACCTCGTCAATGCCGACAAATCCATTTGACATAAAATTATTAGCGTCCAATTTGTCGTCCAATGCGCTGTACACCGCCTTATTCTGCACCGGATTGGTGCTTGTGCTTGACAACGCGCTGTCCACTGTCGCGTATGAACCTGTCGCACCCGTCGCGCCCCTTATGCTGCCCTGATACGTCCATTTTGCCGCTGTGCCCTCTCCGGCTGTCGTGCAGCGGTAGACATAGCCGTATGTGGTGTTTAAATAATAGTCGCCCACCTTCGCGCTTGCCGCGCTGTAACTGTAAGCGCCTGTTGTAGTGGACGTTCCCGACATCGCCGTGCCGCTGTACCATTGACTTCCGCCCATGTTCACGTTGCCGTCGCCGGTACCGACATAAAAATTTTGACTGTCGGTCGTGAATGCCGGTTTACCCGCCGACAGTGTCGGTAAGTCAGCCTCCAAGCCGCGCCTTATCTGTATTTTGTTCGCCATGTTAATCCTCCTTAAAATGTTCCTCCGTCAATCGTGCTGTCGCTGTCAAGCTTAGCATCTATAGCTGTCTGCAATGTGCTGTCCGCTGCCTCGCGGGCAGAAGTTTCAGTTGCCACCGCCTCGGAAATTGCGCTATTCATCTGCTCCGTCGTGGAGTACGCCGACAAATCAATCGAGGTGTCGTCCGAAACGTCGGAATTAATAAGTACAAGTCCGCCGTTGCCGTCACCGCCGTAAAGCGCGATTGCTGTTTTGTCCTCGTTGTACGCCAACGCCACCTCGCCATACTCCAGCGTAAGATTGGATATGTCGGTTTGTACGCCTCTTTTAAGTAAAATTGTTTGTGCCATAATAATTCCTCCTAAAATAAAATTTTTATGTTCAAGCGGACACATCGCTTAAAACCGTATTAATATGTTCCGCCGTCCACCGAAGCCGTACTTACTGCAACTGTATCAAAGCCGCCGCAGTCAAAGTCAACTAAATCGGTGTCGGTAAAATACCCGCCGTCGAGCGAAGCCCCGAGATATTCCTCCCCGAACAACCCACCGTCAAACAGCGTAACGCCTATCGCGGCATAAAGATTTTGCAGCTCGCGCATCATTCCCGCGAAAATTTCGTTTGCGTATTCCTTGTACTCTGCAAAGTCAACGTTGCTGTCCCATATTTCCACGCGCTCGCCGGTGATGCTGTCAAGCACCGACTTATTCTCATGAGTGTGCGATAGCTCCTGCAATGCCTCGATGTCGGCGCTCATTGCGCTGTCGGCACTTTTGCGCGCCGTAGCTTCGGCATCGATATTGCTTTGCAGCGTTGTGTCAGCCGATTTGCGCGTTGTAGCTTCTGTATTAATGTTCGTCTGCAATGTTGCATCCGCCGATTTCCGCGCCGTAGTTTCCGCTGTGATGTTGCTCTGTAATGTCGTATCAGCCGATTCCCTCGCTTCCGCTTCCGCGTCAATATTACTCTGTAATGCCGTATCAGCCGCCTCACGCGCTTCCGCTTCGGCATCAATATTGTTCTGCAATGTTGCATCCGCCGCCTCATGCGCCGCCGCTTCCGCGTCTATCAGTTCTTGTATTACACCCAAAGATGAAAATTTTACCCAATCTGTTCTTGAGATAACTTCGCCGTCCGTGCTTCTATAGACCACTTTGCGTATATAGAAACGATTGATATTGAGATTTGAAACAGAAGAACATGGTATGTACATTTGTATCACGGAACCGTTTTCTAAACTATCATCAAACACAAGAAGCATGCCATAGTTTTCATACTCGCCGCTATCCTCGTCATAAAGCGGGTAATGATGCTCACCTCCATCCAATTTTGATGAGGGAAGCAATACATAATACGCTCCGTTCTCTCTTATATTGTCCAAATCCACGCCAACCTGAGTATCACTTCCGAACGCCGTATTAATTATCTGTTCTTGAAGCGCCGTATCAGCCGCTTCACGCGCTTTCGCTTCCGCGTCGATGTTGCTCTGCAATTCCGTGTCCGCCGCCTCACGCGCTTCCGCTTCCGCGGCTATGCTTGCCTGCAATGCCTCGTCCGCAACTTGCCGCTCCGTTCTTTCGTTGGACACCGCATATGCAACCGCGTATGATGATGCCGCCTTGCCCGTGTCCGCCGGCATAGAAGCCGAAGCCGTATCGGTTATATAAACGTGCCCCAATACCGATTCTGTCGCTTTGGTACTTTCATGCGTATTAAGCTCTTGATTGATTGAATTTACTTCTATCTGCACTTCCTCATACGCGTCATACACTGCCTTAGGCGTTGCCGCAACTCCGTCCGCCGCGCCGACATTCATATTCGCCTCGTCCGACAATGTCACATGTCCCGATACCGTCTGTGACGCAACCGTTTCCTCGTGCGTATTTATTTCATTTTCCAATTCCGTAAGCTCGTTCTGAACATCCTCGCCCAGCTTATCATATGTTACGCTGCCGTCGGCTAACTTCGCCGTCGTGACCGATTCGTCCGGATGGTCTATCGGAACTGCCTCTCTGTGCTTTCTAAGCTCACGTTTGGCATATTCCGCCGCCCAGTTAAGCTCTTTTTCATATTCCTCATAGCCGTAGCCGTTTTTTGTAATCATATTGATTCACCTCTTTTTTGAATTTTTTTCTGCAATATGTCGGAGGCTCCCTCGCCTTTGCTCCCGCCTTATGCTGTAAATACGCGTTTGCCATTTCTCAAAATATCCTCTTTCAATTTAACCTTTACCTCTGTCGGTGTGGAAGGTTCCAAAAGCCTTGCAAACCTGGTTTTCAGCTTTGCCGTTAATCTGTATGTAGCGCCGTTATAAGTTACCGTTTGCGGTACATTAGACGTGTCTGTGGCTCTGAATGTCGGTGTTTTTGTTGTCGAGGTCTTTGCCGACGGTGTAAATTCGCTTGACGATGCAGTAGAAACGCGTCGGCTCGGAGTTGTAATCGATAACCCCGACGAGCCGCAGGATGAAATGCCCGACG
>JAJBTG010000275.1:3130-6764 GCA_020860985.1 Oscillospiraceae bacterium | reverse complement strand
CATGAGCCGCTGCTTCTGCTGCCGCTTGACCACCTCCCGGATGAGCCGCTGCTTGCGCGGCCGCTCGATGAGCTGCCCGACGAACCGCGGCTTGCGCTGCCGCTTGATGACCTGCCCGACGAACCGCTGCTTGTGCTGCCGCTTGATGAACTGCCCGACGAGCCGCCCGAGCTTTTCGATGAACTGCCCGAGCTTTTCGATGAACTGCCCGAGCTTTTCGATGAACTCGCCGTAAAATGCGTTTCGCTTGTGTCCGCCTGTGAAACCTCAACAGGCTCGGACTCCTCATTTCCGGTTATTTCATTTTTATATTTTTCAACCGCGTGTTCCTTTGCGCTTCTTTTGACTTGTATATTATTCTCGCTGTAACAAGCTCATCGAATCTCGGTGTGCCGTCATCGTTGTACAGCTTTCCGGTAAGTGCTACCTTTGTGCCGTCCGCCTGTGTGGACGTTCTCGCCTTGCCGTTTGCCTGAAATCCTACAATATCCTCTACATTCACCTCATTATTCATTAATTTTTCAATATTTGAATAATGCTCCTCGTTTGCCGTCTCGATAACCTTGCTTTCAACCTCGCCCGATATTTCATAGCTTACGCCGTCAATCTTTGCGCTTTTAATATCGTTTATCTTTAATGCACTTACGCTGTAATCGCTTGCTTTATCCGGTACCGCTCTTGCCACGCCATCGGCAATGGTTTGCAGCCGTTCCTCCGTAGCCGCTTCGTATTCCTGCTTCGCGGTATATTCCGCTGTTTCCGTTTTAGTCGGCGCTATAATTGACGTTGTTTTATTATCGTCGTACATTCTGTTGCTCGCACCGTTTTCAACATAGAATTGCTTAACCGTCTTAACCGCGTCAGTTTTCGCGTTAATAATAGCCTTTGCCTTATCCGCGTCGCTCATAGCGTTATAGCTGACATCTGATAACAATTCACGGTATGCCTCGTCAATACCCTTATTTATATCCTTTTGATAATTTATAATCTGATTCGCTTCCGTAAACGTAAACTCTTGTTTGTTGTAGCTGATTGTTCCGTCAATCTTCGGCAAAGCGATAACCCCACTGTCCTCGCCGTAAAGGTCTTTAATTTTTTCATAGACTTCATCGCTAAGTCCAATAGGATTATCCTTATTCTCGGCGGCAAAATTAACGTATGCTTTTCGCGCCGACCGCGCCGCATCGGAATCTTCCTCCGCCTTGTAAATAGCGTTTATCACGCTTAATACCTGTCCCGCCTGTGTATATCTGTTTGATAAATAATTTGTTTCCTCGCTCGGATAACCGTTCGCCTGCGTTTCTGCTTCATCCTTGTTGTCATAGAACATATTAACCTTATCAGTGCTGTAAAGACTGTCCTTTAAAAATGTACTGTTTGCTCCGAATGTGAGCATGGCCGGTACATTTTGCCGTCCCGACGGGCTAAAATATGGTTTATTTCTATATCCGAACGCTCCTGTCGCGCTGCTGATTATATAATCTATCTGCATCGGCGATTGTTTCATAACGCTTCCGAGCCACTTCGCAAGATATGATGTGCTGTCGTCGTATTGCTGCTCCGGCGGCAATTTCTCTACCGCCGATGATACTATAGGCTTGTCCATATAGTCCTTATTTGCCCTCAAATCATTAATGGTGCTTACGCCTATAATGCTGCCGTCCGGCATAAATTGTGACAGAACATAGTCGGAAAAGAAGTCCTTAAATCTGTCCTCCTGTTCGTTTACGTACTTGTCAAGCGATGCGCCTATTGCCGTCGAAAGAACCGCGCTTTCACGCGCTTTAGGTATCGTTACAAATTTGCCGTTGCCTATATAAAACGGATAGAAATTATTCTTTGTGTAGTTTGATAGGTTGTCATATGCCTCGTCCTTGTCGTCGTCCGAAGCAAGCGTGTTCCACGCCCAAGACAAAAGCTCCGCCGCCGTAAGACACGCCACACCAACTGCGAATGATTTCGGATTATTTTTCGCTTGTCTGAAAAACTTGTCCACACCTTGAATGCTCGCGTTAAAGAAATTTGAAGCTGCGTTTATTTCTTTTGAGAATTTGCCGCCCCTGCTGAAATTCGTTGTAACGTCCTTTGCTCTGTAAAAAGCTTCGTGGTAATCATATCCCTTGTCAAGCGTTGTCTTAAACTCTGCTAATCTTGGTGAGCTTTCTATGGCGTCCGAAACCGTTTGATAAACATTAAATGCTTTCGGAAACATCTTGAAAAATCGTTTTGCCATGTTCGGGGCTTTGGCCTGTATCTTTTGAAGCGCCTCTTTCATGGAGTTCATACCCTCTGTTGTAACCGATGAATACTGACCGCCCATTGCAAGATACTGTTCATACGGATTATCAAACTCGTTTGTGTTTTCCTTTGCAAAATGGTTTTTGTACATATCCGAAGCTTTGAATATATCCCCATATGCCTTAACCGCCTCACCCGCTATTTTTGCCTTGTTTGCGTCCGATGAGTTAAGTATAAGCGTTCCGAAGTCCCTTGTCGGATTCGATGCGAGTGAGAATGCTGCGTTCCATGTGGTTATAAGTGCCGCTCGTACTCGGGAAACCGCTCCGAGATACCCCATAATACTTTCATATTTTCCTGCCTGTACGTTGTCCAGCACGTCAAGCATACCTTTGTCGTATATCTTAAAATATCTCTTTTCGCCATTATCCGTGAATGTTATAACATTCTGGTCCTTTACCCCCTCGCTGTTTTCTCTGAGCGTCTGCGATATACTGTTGCTTTCCGCCTGCGTTACGTCCTCTATTTCCGCGTCGCCGCCCTTTTGAGTTGTATAATACTGTGTTTTTGCTCCGCTGTCGCTGACCTCGCCGCCTATCGGATAAACCTCCTCCCAATACTGGCGCAAAATATTGTTTTCAGGATCGTTTTCCAATGTATCGTATAAATTAACCGCCGATTTCATAACCCCGTGCTTTGTCGCATGATTCACATACGATGCGACATTGTACATAATATTTTCAATCGGCTGGTACATTCGTTTCCCGCTTCCGACCGCTTCCTTGATAACGTCGCCTTGACTTGCAAAACCCTGTATAATTCCGTTTTTGGTTGCTGCATCCTTTTCACGGAAAAAAGGAACATAATTCGGATATGTCTCCGCAAGCGTATTATACTGTTCCTGCGTTATAACGCCCGTATCGACAAGCCATGTTTTCATCAATGTACGTTGCCAGTCGTATAAAGCGTTAGCCGCCTCCGCAAATGTTGGATTTTTCGCTTCAAAATCCGCAATTATTTCCTTAACCGTGTCGGGATTGTTCATATATTCCTCGTCAAATACCTTCTTGTAGCTCCCATGCTTATCTTTGTCGAGCCATTCAAGGGAGTGCCTTGCAACAAGGTAATTGTTGAAATCGTTGTAATTTTCTTTAGTGATACCGCCGTCGGTAACTGTCTCTATAAGTCCCTTGCCTATATAATTGTTGTCATAATCGACCATTTTGTCGCTAACTATATACGAAGCTCTTGAAGCTGCATCTTTTGCGTTTATTGCCAACTTGTAAGGATTACTTTTGCCGTAATTCTGTTTGCCCGACGCTTTTTCATAGGCCTTATTGTAATTCCAGAATGGGTGCATATCGTCAATCGTAAGCGTATATGCGCGTCTCATAGC
>JAJBTG010000275.1:805-3120 GCA_020860985.1 Oscillospiraceae bacterium | reverse complement strand
CTGGTAACGGTGTTCGGCATAAGCTCCGATGCCGAATTAACGCCCTTTTCCTCCATAAGCGCCTTGAGCGCCGTGTTCTCTTTCGGCTGCGCATTGCTCGGTTCGCTTTCCTCTAAGCTTTTCCAACTTTCCTCCGAATAAGCCTCCGTATTTTCCGCCGCCTCCGCCTCATCCTCAAAGCTAACCCCCTTGTCGCTTTCGGGATTTTCTTTCATAGAATACTTGACTTTTTCAGCATCATCTGGTATATTATAGTTAATGAGGGTATCATCAGCGGCCGCTCCGGGCAATTGGAGCCCGGCAGAGAGGAGTTGATGTATATCCTCATTGTTTTTTGTATATTTTACGGTGCTTTTGCCGTCTTCATCGGTTAAGATAGCGTCTATATTCCCCTTGCCGTATGCGCTTGCTACTTCATTTGAAAATCCTATTGCTCCGTCCTTATCCAAATGCAAAGGAACAATAACCGGATTTCCCTCTGTGTCCTCCCATTCCGTAAGCAGAATAAGGCTGTTATCCTGTGAATTGGATTTCAATATCGCCATAGGGTCGGCTATCTGTTTCGGCAGCTGCTTTAAAGCGGAAATGCCTAAATTATGACCTTGTTTTTCCGCGCCGAAATAACCCGTCGGATATGCGATTTTATACATCGTGCTTTGATTTATCGTTATAGGTAAATCGCTTGCGCCGTAGTCCTGTAAAATACTTGGCGTATTACCTATCTTGATAATATTTCCTGTAGGCATTTCACCGCTGAATACCTTATCCACGTTCTGTACAAATCTTTCCGTATTTTCCTCCGTTGATAAATCCTCAACACCGGTACCCGCACTCTCGTCCGCTCCCTCTTTCATGGAAAATCTCACGTCCGAGTTGTTGTTTTCCTCCCATTCTACCTCTTTAATCAATTCTTCCACGGTGTCAATGTCGTCCCTAAAGCGCGGTTCCTCAGTCACAAAGATTAGAGGTTCACCGTCCCCGCCCTTTGCAACTTCAAAACCTACAACCTCATATACTCCGCGCTCGGCGATTTTTTCATCGCTCAAGCCGAAAAATATTGACTTTAGATTGTTTAGCCATTCCGACGAGATAACGGACACTCCCAATTCATCATTGCCTGTTGCAAAGTTTTGACTCGGCATATAACCGCTATATCCGTTTGTCCTTAAATCGCCTATTCTGTAATAGGTTTTTTGGTCGCTCGTATCAGGTATTTGTTCGGGATTACGAAATGCCGCACGAATTATAGGGTCAAGCATTCTCTCTGCCTCATATCCCAATTCCTCCTGCATATCCGTTACAAAATAACCTTCATATTCTGCCGATGTTTTCGCCGCTCGGTCGTAAATTAAATCTATTAACGGCTCGTAGTAATCTGTTCGAGTTACATCATAGTTATGGTCTCTCCACTTATTTACAAGCTCCTTAGCGTCGCTTTCCGAATTTTCTTTTGCGGAATACTTGACATTTTCGCCTGAATCTGATATAGTTTCCTTATAAGAGTTTCTTTTCGCGGACGTGGCTTTGCCACTGGTCTTTGAACCACTAAAAGCCGGAAAAGAAGCTCTTTCTATTTTTCCGATATTATATACCGTCTTTTGGTTGGAATTTTCGCCCACGGATATTGTCATTCGATAATATTGTCCGTCAAAATCTCGGAAATATGCCGTTCTGTAATTAAATCCGTTCTGTGCGAAACCGTGATTTTTTTTGTCGGCTACGTTCTTCTTTCCCCTTTTTGAAATCTGTGCAAGCTCGTCTATATTGGCGGCTGCATTGATTTTTGTACGATATTCGTCATCTGTCATATATCTTGATGTCCCGTCGGCATTTTTGACTTCATTTCTATATCCCATTTTCCAAGCTGTTTTTTCGTTAATGGTTAAACTATCGCCGTCATCGGTCGGAATAACAACATCCTTGCCTTGCCTTATTGCATTGTTGATATAATCGTAAATTTCACCCTCCCAATCATTGGGATTGTTACTTTTTATAACCTGCCTGTCTGCTTGAACATACTTACCCTTTGAGTTTTGCTGAACCGAATACCTAACCTCGCCGCTGTCCGCCGCCGTCTGACCTTCCGCCGCGGATTTGACCTTGCCGCTGTCCGTTGTTCCGATATTGTTCCGTGCCGACTCTCTCAATGCGGCGTTCCATAGCTGTTCCGCTCGATTTAGCTGTCCGTATGTCAGCGCCGTGCCGAGCCTGCTCTTGTAAGGGGAGGCAACCGCACCTTTAACATTTTCTTTCGCTGTTTTCAGCGCATCCGCTATCTTCGCCGCGAGCGACGGATTTTCGTTTATAATATCATC
>JAJBTG010000275.1:0-795 GCA_020860985.1 Oscillospiraceae bacterium | reverse complement strand
ATGCTGCTTTTGTCCTTTAAAAAGCTCTCTGCAAACTCCGCCGCTATTTCCTCGCGCGCAACGTCGTCCGTATACCCGAACTTGTTTTTTAGCGCCGTCATTCTGCGGTTTACCGCTCCGGCATCGGTTTTCATTGCCGCGTCGATTACGTAATTTTCAAACCTTTCGTACGCCTCCGGCGCGTTCTTTTTAAAGGAATGTGTAAATTCATGTCCCGCCGTTGCCGGAACGCTCGTGTCCGCATTCGCCGAAATGTCCACCCTGCCGCGCGGCGTAAACTTTTTCTTGACATTTTCGCCGGAATTGGGTATACTGTTATCAGAAGATACATCTGACCGGCTCGAATCTATAGGTGTTGCATCTGCATCGCCTGTATGAGCGGCAGATGTATCGTCAACAGAACCGCCTACTTTTGATTCGGCAGTTACATCAGACCTGTGTTCTGACGGCTGACCGGAATAGGCGGTTCTTTTTACGTTTGTCATTCCGTAAAAAGTAGCGCCCTTATCCGATACACCTATATCTATTATTCCCTCAAATGTCTGTCTGTCTACGACAAATTTTGTTTTATAATATTCAAAACCATATTTTGCAAAGCTGTGATTCTTTGCGTCTTGAGAACTGCCGACATATTCAGCCGCTTCAAGTAAATTGTGCAGCTCGCTTGACGCTTTCATTTTTGCATTATATGTATTTTTATCTGTACCTTTCCCTGAATGAACATACTTTTCTATGCCGGTTTTTCCAGCTTTAACTAAATTATATTCGGATAAAGGAAGCACCTCACCCTTATAA
>JAJBTG010000088.1 GCA_020860985.1 Oscillospiraceae bacterium | reverse complement strand
ATATTAAAAAGAAGTATTTGTATATTTTGACGATTAATTAAGATATGCGATATTTAAATCGGCATTCCAGTTTACCTCTAAATCCAAAGCCTCGGCAATAAATCGCATCGGCACATATGAGCGGTCGTTGATGATTCTGACAGAAGCGCTCAGCGCAGCCTCGGTTCCGTCAACATCCGCGATATTTGAATCGGCTTTAAGAGTTATTTTTTTACCGCTCTTGGCGACGGATATTATTCCGTTGTCCCATGTGACCTCCGCTCCAAGATATTCGGAAAGAAAGCGTGCGGGGACAAGAGCCGCGCCGTTTTCTATTATCGGCGGTTCCTCGAACGCGATATAGCTGTCCTTGACCTTGAGGATAAGAGGATTGCCGTTTTCGGGAACGGGGAAGCTTTCGGAATTGTTTACAATAATATTTTCGTCGGTTTTATACAGCGATTTAATTTTTTCGGCGGCGGTAAACTCTGTCCAATATATGCCGTCGTATGAAACATATAGGAGGTTGTTTTCGGCGTAGTAATAGAGATTGCCTATCGAATCTATATAGCCGGGAGCAAAGCCGTTATATGTGACATTGTTAAAGCTTTCCCCGTCCTCCGAAAGATATATACCGTCGCTTTTGGTAAGCGCCGCGAGTCTGCCGTAATTGTAATGCGGCAGCGGAGTGGAAAGGTATTCACATGTGTTTCCGTCGAACGAATATTAAGGAGTTGCCGCTTTGACGTAATATATCCCCTTTGCCGCCGCGAAATCGGAGGGATAGTAGTTAAATTTATGCTCCGAAACATAGTTGAAATTCTCGTCGAGGAAATATACGGTTTTGAAGAAATCCTGGACGGTGTAATAGGGAATACCGTCGTACAGACAGGGCTTCATCATATATCCGTCGCCCGTGAACAGAAGCTCAAATTCCTCCCAATTACCCGATACGGCTGACTTTATGCGGCTTCCGAGCTGTATTTTTTGCCAGTCCGTCAGGTCGGATGAAATATATAAATCCCCGTTTTCCCATTTATAAAATTCCTTGCCTGTATTTTTGTAAACCTTTGATATTTCCTGCTTTTCAGACTCGTACACCTCAACAATATCCGGTGTGTCGGTTATATAAATTGAGTTTTCCATTCCGCCGGAATAGTTTGTGGTAAGAATAACCTGCACGGTAAAGCGCGTGGTTTTGTGAGCCGGCAGTTCAACACACGCCATATTGTCCATAACGCGCGCATCACGCGTACCCTTGCAGAGCGCGTAGGGGTCGGCAAGCTCTCCGTTTTCGTCGCGCAGAATAACAACATTGTTTGAGCCGGTGCTAAGGTGATAATTTGCATATCGGATTAAATCGCCGTCGTTTGTGATGCTTATATCATAATTCAGTATAACTCCGTAGTTTCCGAGATTGCAGGCGTAGGTTTCATCATCGGCGTCGGTAAGCGCCCTGTTCGGCTCATATTCGGTGCGGCTGCCGTAGTCGGAGCTGTATACCGATGTATCGTTATGAAGCGTGTCAAAGTACCAGAAATCGTCTTTTTCCTCTATACCGCTGCCATAGTATGATTTTTTCAGCGGGTCATAATATTTAAACTCGAGCATATCCGATTCGGTGCATAGGGTCTTTGACCATTGGTCTGCGCGCGGATTTAGATGCGTGTACCATTTGGTTGTTTCATTTCCCTCGGGGACGGATTGATTATAAACAGTTACGGGGAGCGCCGTTCCGCTCCATAAATCATCGTCGATGGTATAGGAAAGCTCGGCGCTCACCCTATTTAGCGAGTCGGCAACTCCCTTATACTGACGGTCGCGGTCATATGAACCGAAGGCGGCGTTCTCATAGAAATTGCTTCTTGAGCCGACTGTTCCGGTTGACTTGAGCGCGGCGACATTCACATCACATTTTCCCGAAATGATTTCAAAATCCGCCATTATATGCACGGGTCTGAACCATGGGTCAACGCTGTAATTCTCTATAAATTCCGAAAGCCATCTGACCTCGCCGGCTTTGATTTCAAATTCAATTGGGGTAAAGGCGATGGGTTCATAAAGCTGACCGGAATCGATTTGACGTATCGGAAGCTGCAAATATGATGCCCACGCGTTGAAGCAGCCCCAAGCGTCCTCATAGGTATATGATTTTCCGCGATACCAATATTGCTTATTTTCCGGTACCTCAAATCCAAGCGCGGTAATGCGGATTTTCGTGTCCTCGCTTGCCTTGAAAAGCGCGTCCACCTCTATGTCAAAGCCCGGCTCAACAATGGTGTTGCTGTCATTTCTTTTTTCGGTGTGGTTTACATGGGATATAAACAGAGCGTATTTGTCCGCTGTAAGATTTTCGTTGTTCATAATGAACTTTGCGTTTTCGTTTGAGAAATCCGCAAGGTCGCTGCGTCGGATAAATTCATGGTTATTGCAGTAGATATACTTACCGCTTGTGTCCGGCGGGAAAACAAGCTCGGCGGAATCAACCGCGTATGCGGTTATGGGGAAGAGCAGACATATCAGAAATAC
>JAJBTG010000207.1 GCA_020860985.1 Oscillospiraceae bacterium | reverse complement strand
TATTTATATTCCCTTTAATCTCCCTAAAAATGAAAAATATATCGCATAAAAACGCCGCTCCGAATATGTTCCTACATAATAAGAGAGCCGCTTTTGCGGCTCTCCGAGGGGTTATATATATTATTAATCTTCTGGGATTAAGATTAATCCTTATATGCCGGCATGAAATCCGGATATGCTGACGGCAATCCATGCTCCGTAGGATCAAGACCTGCCAATTCATCCGCAGGCTCCGCTCTCAAGAGCTTGAACTTCTTCAAAAGTCCGAACATAACTGTTCCTATAACGCCACACCATACTATCAATGAAAGCTGACCAAGCAGCTGAACGCCTAAGAGATGAAGTCCGCCGCCCGCGAACAAGCCCATCTCAACTCCGGATGCCGGGTCTGACGCGAACAATCCTACCGCGATTATGCCCCATATACCGCATACGCCGTGAACGCTTATCGCACCAACGGGGTCATCAATCTTGAGCTTTGTATCGATAAAGGGTACCGCAACGCATACAAGCACACCGCCTATAGCGCCGATGATTATAGCCGCTACCGGTGATACGCAGTCACACGGAGCTGTTATAGCGACAAGTCCTGCGAGGATGCCGTTAAGAGTCATTGAAACATCGGGCTTACCGTAGCGAATCCATGTGAAGAACATCGCTACTACAGCCGCGGCGCACGCACCGAGGTTGGTTGTGATGAATACCTTTGCCGCAAGAAGCGTGGGAGCAGCGTCAATAACTCCATCCTCTACGCTTACGAGCGCACCGGTTGAAGCCGGGTTAAATCCGAACCAGCCTACCCACAGAAGCAATACGCCCAACGCGCCCAAAATTATGCTGTGACCGGGAATAGCGCGAGCCTTTCCGTCCTTGCCATACTTTCCGATACGAGGACCGAGTATAGCGGCACCAACGAAAGAAAGTATACCGCCGACACTATGTACAATACCCGAACCGGCAAAATCGTGGAAACCCAATTCCGAAAGCCATCCGCCGCCCCAAATCCAGTGACCGGCAATCGGGTAGATGAACAATGAAATCATTACGCTGTAGAAGCAGTACGCGCTGAACTTTGTTCTTTCAGCCATTGCGCCCGAAACGATTGTCGCCGACGTAGCGCAGAATACCGTCTGGAAAAACAATGTGGTGTAGTCCATATCCGCAACAGCGGCACCGCCGTTCATAAAGGCTCCGCCGAACGGAATGCCTATGAAGCCGTTGCCCTCACCGTACATAAGTCCGTAACCGATAAACCAGTATATCAAGGAACCGAACATAAAGTCCACAATGTTCTTCATTATAATGTTACCGGTATTTTTACTTCTCGTAAATCCCGCCTCAACCATTGCAAAGCCGGTCTGCATCAAAAATACAAGTATGCCGCCCATAAAGAGCCAGAAGCAGTTTACGGCTGTCGCCAATGCTTCATTGTTAGCTAATATAGTTTGTAAATCCATAATCAATCATCCTTTCCTCTATAACGATTCAATACCGCTTTACAGTAATGCTTCGCGGTTCTCTTCACCGGTACGAACCTTTATAACCTTTGAAACAGGTGAAACAAATATTTTACCGTCACCGATTTCGCCTGTTCTCAATACGCTTATCGCTGTGTTTACAACGTCCTCCACCGGAACCGTACATACTACCATTTCAATCTTTACCTTAGGTAATAAATCAACACTGTACTCAACGCCTCTGTACTTGTGCTTCTGTCCCTTTTGAACTCCGTATCCAAGTACATTATAAACGGTCATACCGTTTATCCCGATTTCGTTCAGCGCTGCCTTTAATTCCTCAAGGCGGCTCTGTCTGGTAATAATTTCGATTTTTGTCATTTCTGCCATGACTAAACTCCCCTTTCTTTGTTAAACAAAAAAGCGCGTTCGGCGGGTTCTCACCCGCTAAACACGCCCTTGTGTCTATAAATTAAGCTCTTACCAAAACATAAAAAGCACCATTTGTCAGAAATCCTTCATAACAAACGCGCCATTGTGTTTGATTCGATTAACTATGTTTACATTCTACTACTCTTTCACCGCAATGTCAAGACTCTTTTTCATCTTTTAGAATATATCACAAATTTAGATTTGCTTTTGACATTGCTTTTGGAATAAATGAACAAAATATGAACGCATTATGAACACTGTCATATTTACAAAAATTTTGTAAAATATTCTTCCTTGTTTATTCAACACTGAACGCGATGAAATTCCCCTCCCCGTTTTTACGATTTTTCACAAATATAAATATTTGTCATTTATTTGGGCGCAAAATATTGACAAACAGATTTATTATGTGTTATAATATTTTAAGTATGAGTAAAGGAGATTACGGAAATGCAAGAAATTGTATATGACATTAATATGTTACAACACAATAACTTATTCTTACCTTTCCTATTTTCTTTTTAAGACAATGATGGTTTATCTGTCAATTGTCTATTTTTTTCCAATATCTTAATCGGCGGACGTTGGCTCTTACCGATTATTTTGAAAGAAGTATGATAAAATTAAAGGA
>JAJBTG010000016.1 GCA_020860985.1 Oscillospiraceae bacterium | reverse complement strand
TTGATCCATTCAAATTAGAAGATGATTCTGTCACCTCAAACGGATATGTCGGCGTGATTCAGTTGAGCGACGGTTTTCAGATACAGATACTTCCTAAAATTTTCGAAGTCGATAATGGCAAGGAAAATGAAACTGCACAAAAGCTATTGATAGCTATGATGCAAAAAACCAAGATATTTAGCAGTATCGACATGAAAAACGCTTCGTTAAAGTCGGATAACATAAACATTTGCGACCTGTTTATTTATAATTACATACAAGAAATCAAACGGCTTGTAAGGCGCGGAATTAAATTAAATTATACAGCGGAGGAGGACAATTTAAGCGTTTTTAAGGGTAAGCTTATCGTATCGGAGCATATTCGGCATAATATGTGCCATAAGGAGCGTTTTTATGTTGTTTTCGATGAATACAATAAAAACATTCCCGAAAACCGTATTATAAAATCCGTTCTTACAAAATTGAGCAGACTAACCGCAAACTCGCAAAACGCAAGCGAAATCAAGCGATTGCTTATCGATTTTGCCGATATTGATTTGTCACGGAATTATAAAAAGGATTTTGCGGGAATTACCATTAACAGAAACAATAAGGACTATGATACTATTAGAATGTTTTTGGACGGTGAAAGCGTAACTATGTCGCACGGCAGAATTACGGTGTGGTCGTTCCTTTTACCAATGTGGATGCTGTATGAAAAATATGTCGCATATTATGTGAAAAAGGTATTTGAAAAAAAGAAGGGAATGTTATGCTCCAGAATGAAGTCACATACCTGTTTGAAAATCAGTGGTTCGCGCTAAGACCCGATATAGTGCTGAAAAAAGATGATAATACGGTAATAATTCTTGACACAAAATGGAAGCTTCTTAATAAAAAAAAGTTTAATTATGGTATAGATGAAAAAGATATGTACCGGATGTTGGCGTATGCCTGCAGATATAAGGCAAAATACATATATTTGCTTTATCCCGAAAATCCCAATCCCGAAAAAAAATTGAAAATATCGACTTTATAAACGATCAAATGACGGTCAAGGTGCGTTTTATTAAGCTATATCCGAACAACGCAGAAGAAAGCAAAAACGATATCCTGGCAACTGTAGAAGAAAGTATAAACGATTTGTCAAACGATATTCTGAAAACAGTAGAAGAAAATATAAAAAAATAGTAAACGAAATTTTAAATCGGAGCAACGCTCCTGCTAAGCTTGCTTCAATAAGGGGCTTTGCCCCGTCATTCAATGTTCCGGTGGCGGATTGTACCGCCACTGAAAAAAGTAAGTGGAACCCGCCTATATAGGCGGGTTCCATAGGTTATACTCCTTTCACAGTAATTTTATTCCATACATTCATCTGTTTGGATTTCCTCTTCATCAGAGCTTCGGCACCCGAGCTTATAGCCCAATGCGTGTGGGTCATTGTATATCAGCTCATCAAGCATATTGCCAATGGTTGATTTAAGCCACCTCGCGCCAAGCCCTTTTTCCTTTGCCTCTATTGCCAATTCCGCAAGCTTCGCGTATTCTATTTGAAGCATCAGTCCCGTAGCGCCTTCCAGATTCTTAACCTCATTTAGTCCTATGCTTACAAGGTCGTCACTGCTGAGAGGATCCATGCATATTATTCTTGTTATGCGTCCCGCGAGCTCCTCTCGCATTCCGTAGTCAATAAGGTCCTCGACGGTTATTGTGGAATTATCATAGTCGCAGTCGCTGTAAGGCGGTCTGCCAAATCCTATTGAACCGCTGCTTTGGCTTTTCTTTTCCATAAGACGCTGAAACGCTCCGAGAAGCACAACCGAAATACCCGACGCGTCCACTGAAAAGCCCAGTTCCCTTTCGTTGCCGAAAAACAGAGTGTCATGGTCGCACAGTTTCAAAAGCTGATTTTGCACTATGTCCGAATAATTTGTTCCATTGGTGCCATGCTGCGGCTCTAATAGCTTATCGAATTCATCAAGCACAAGTATAATATGTCCGCGACGTTCTGCGGGTATGTCCTTAAAAATTGTCGAGATTTTATTGTTCCCTTTCCAGCCTTCCGCGGTAAGCGAGCTTGCATCATGTATAACTATGGTATTATCATTGCTCTCTTTCTGAAGCATACGCCAAAGATGTGTCTTACCGCTTCTCGAGGGCGCGGCAAAAAGATTTCCCGAACCCCGTCCTTTAAAATGATTGTGTACTAGCAGGGCAGCCGCTTTTAACGCCTCGTTTAGCCCTAAGATACAGCCGGACGTGCGCAGCCGCGATTCAATCTCTTTGGGAGTAAAGTCCGAAAACGCAGCAGGTATGTCATCTGATTTCATTTCAACAGACGGCTTGTCGACAGTATTCTTGTTAAATTCAACATTGGGGTCTATACAATAAAAAGTTTTCTCTGACGCCTCCGCAAGCGCCTCAATTATCTCATTCAGACATTCATCGGTTATTCTTGTTTATGACAACGCATCCAAAAGTAATTCCGCCTCTGTTTTTTCATACTTGCCTTTCCACAGCAACTGTGATTGTTCCATATAATTTTAT
>JAJBTG010000154.1 GCA_020860985.1 Oscillospiraceae bacterium | reverse complement strand
ATCCAAAACATCAATATATCAATAAATTTTTATAATATTTTACAATTTATTCAAATTCCAATCCCCGCGAGCACTTGATTATTTAACCGCCAATTTGTAGCTTTCGTCAATTCTGCCGAAGATTTCCCCTATATTTACCGAGCCGTCCAGTATAATAGTATACCAATTCTTTTTGTTCATATGATAGCCCGGATAATATCCCGTATTCTTGAGAAGCATCTCAAGCTTGTCCGGCAAAATACGCAAAACTATAATTTCCGCAACCTCGTTCGAGTCAATTCCCAGCTTGCGCTTCGGCAACGCGCAAAACACGCAGTACCACTTCTTTGTGTCCTTTCTGCGCCATACGGCATTATTATCGAATTTTTTCCACAAAAATTCAAGCTCATCTCCATACGCTTTACGCACATATTCAATCAGCGCCTTTGCCTGCTTGGACTTGAACACATCCGGCTCAAAGCATTGCTCGGATATTTCCGTAAGAATCTCCTCATATCGGCTCCTTATCTTACCCACAAAGCTGCCCGATGCGTCGGCGGTAAGGTGCAGTGTGTACGGCTCGTTAAAGGTCGGGTCGATTATTTCAGCCGCAATTTCTCCCGCCTCCGTCACTGTGACAGTCATCTCAAATCCGCTTTCGGGGAATATTGTTCGGTAAATGTATTTCCCGTTTTGCTCCGCAAATCCGAATGCCTTGAGCTTTTCCATATTGACCTTCTTATTTTTAAATATGACGTTTATCATTTCGTTCACCTCGTATTTAAGTATACTGCGAATTTTCCGTTTGGTTAAGCATTACGGCGGCGATATTAAATCGCCGCGCCGATTAATCCAATTGTAGCATAATTATTTTTAAACATCAAGCCCTTTATCCGATTAACTAACGTGTCGGGATAAAATCAATTACCGAAAAAATACGCAAAAGAACTCTCAAGGTATGGCGAATTGCCTTATCTTTGAGAGTTCTTTCGGTATTAGTACCTGCGGTTTCTGTACTGTTTCATCCCGATTACCCGCGGCATAAAAGCTCTTTTGCATAACGCGTAAACCCTAAATTGCCGCTTTACAGAAACAAAAGCAAGCTTAACGCGATTACCGCCATTCCCACCACAAATCCGATAATTGTAATTTTACTTTTTTCATATTCCCGCGCCATCGGAAGCAGCTCCTCTATTGATATAAATATCATAATTCCGGCTATTATGCCGAATAATGCTCCGAATACCGCGTCATTGAAAAAGGGTCGAAGCAGCAAATACCCTATTACCGCGCCTATCGGCTCCGTTATTCCCGAGAAAAACGAAACCGTGAACGCGCGTTTTCTGCTTCCGGTAGCGTAATAAATCGGAACGGACGTTGCTATACCCTCTGTTTGACACGCGCTAATGTAATATTGTATTCCATTGCCGCCTTTGTACAAATAGAAGTCCGCCCTCGTCACGCAGTAAACGGAAGCTCCGCTCGTCTATATCATAGTCGTGCATGACCTGCGGCTCTATTTCAAACGGCTCATATACAAGGATTTTCCCGAACAGCATATTTATTCCCTCCGAAGATATACCGTCCGCGTACATTTTTTGCAGTAAGTTGTCGATATTCGGCTCGTCATCTTCGTCGCTATGCCGTTCAAGCTGTTTGCTTATGCTTTCAAGCTCCTTTTTTATCGAAGCTGACCTCTCCGAAAAAAGAAAATCCGGTAATATCCCGTTCAGCCTGTCGTCATATAGTGTATTAATTTGCTTTTTAAGCTGTTTTTCTCGGTTTTTAAGTGTACGAAGTATCTCCGCGCTGTCTGTTTTTCTGCGCTCCGACATAAGCTTTTGAAATATTTTCCCCTTTAAATCCTCCTCTTCCGTAAATTGTCTTATGTAATCAACCGCTGTTTTGTTTAAATATTCAAAATCCACTCGATGAGGATTGCATCCCCATCCCTCCCGAATATCATCCTTTATACAGCCCTGCTGATTATATTTATTGCAAACGTAATTTACCGGAATTCCTCCTCTGCGTTTTCGCACCGTAACAGCTCTGCCGCACCTTCCACAGATGAGCAATCCCGAAAACGGATTGTCGGTCGGTTTCCTGCTCACCGCCTTTTTTCAAATTCGCTTTTTCCGACTATCGCCTCATGATGATTCGGGATAATAATTCTCCTATCCTCCGATAACGGTACCATTTTTTTACTCTTATAGCTGAGCTTTTGACGTTTGGCGGATACCAGCGTTCCGGTGTAGCACGGGTTTTTTAAAATCACTCTTACGCTGTCGCGTGTCCATGCCGACGAATTTCCGGGAGTTTTCGCTCCCGACGTGTTCAGGTAATCCGCTATCTGCGAAGCGGTGCTTCCGTTCAACGCCATATCAAAAATTTTTACGACTGTCGGCGCGGTGTCGGAATCGATTACCATACCGCCGCCCTCCTTCCTGTAGCCAAACGGCGTGGAAATCAAAAGTCCGTTTTCCTTTTTATGCCGAAGTACACGCCGTATCTTGTCTATGTCATCATTTGCGATCAACTCGTTAAACCATGCTATAAGCG
>JAJBTG010000039.1 GCA_020860985.1 Oscillospiraceae bacterium | reverse complement strand
GTTTACGAGGTTGAAGCCGGATATGGTTCGCCGGATATTCCGTCGGTCGGACCGAAATTCATAGGCAAGGCAAACGTCAGCGAAATGCTTTACGGCAGACCGATACGCGATGATATTATCGCTATTTCATCCATTAACGAAAACTCCGGACGCGTCACTGTATCGGGAAAGGTTTTCGGACTTGACGAGCGTGAAATAAAATCAAGAAAGACCGACAAGGAATTTCATCTTGTTATGATGGATATAACCGATACGCACGATTCAATATCGGTGAAGATGTTTATAACAAAAACCGAGGATGACGAGCGCTTTAATAAGCTTTACGGAACGCTGAAAAAAGGCGTTAAGGCGGGCGGTATATATGTTGTATGCCGCGGAAAGGCGCAGTATGACGATTACGCGCATGAGGTAATCATCATGGCGAATGATATTGCTGAAATCGACGCGCCGCCGATAAGACGCGACAATGCTCCCGAAAAGCGCGTGGAGCTTCATATGCACACGCAAATGTCGGCAATGGACGGCGTTTCCTCCGCTAAGGATTTGATTAACCGCGCAATCTATTGGGAACATAAGGCTGTCGCAATAACGGATCACGGTGTTGTTCAATCATTCCCGGACGCTATGAATGTTTCGGGACTTAACGAAAAAATTAAAATCCTCTACGGAGTTGAGGGCTATCTTGTGGACGACGGCAGGAAAATAGTATATAATTCCAAGGACGAAAATCTTGATTCCGCCTTTGTTGTTTTCGATATAGAAACCACGGGACTAAATAATAAAACGGACGGCATAACCGAGATTGGCGCGGTCAAGGTTGTAAACGGCGCAATCGTTGACAAATGGGCAACCGTCTGACATCCGTGCCAACCCAGTCCGCAGGACATTGGGGACTTAACGGTCTTTACGAACGGTATGGTGGAAAACGCGCCGAAGATTGAGGAGGTTCTCGGGGATTTCTTCGAGTTTTGCAAGGGGTGCGTTCTTGTCGCACATAACGCGGCTTTTGATACGGGATTTATAAAGGCTGCCGCGGCGCGTCATGGATTTGAATATAATTTCTGCTGCCTTGATACGCTTATTTTGGCGCGTTGTATGTATCCCGATTTGCCCAATTTCCAGCTCGACACGCTTGCGCGGCATCTCAATGTCATACTTGACAATCATCACCGCGCCGTTGACGACGCGAAGGCGACGGCGGACGCGTTCGTTAAAATGATTGCGCAGCTAAAGGAGGAAAATCATTACGAGCTTTCAAAGCTCAACGATGACTTTGACGTGCGGAGCGCGTCAAAGAAAAATAAGGCGTTTCATATTATAATTCTTGCGAAAAATCAGATTGGATTAAGACATATATATGAGCTTGTTTCAGCGTCACACCTCAATTATTTTTTCAGAACTCCGCGTATACCGCGCAGTCTGCTTGAGGAAAAACGTGAGGGACTCATCTTAGGCTCCGCTTGTGAGGCGGGGGAGCTGTTTCGGGCAATCGTTGACGGCAGAACGGACGAGGAGCTTAAAGACATAGTTGATTTTTACGACTATCTTGAGATTCAGCCAATAGGCAATAACGCGTATATGAAAACGGATTTTAAGCATCCGAATGTAAATACGGATGAGGATTTGCGCAATTTAAACCGCCGTATCGTCGCGTTGGGAGAGAAGTACGATAAGCCCGTCTGCGCAACCTGTGACGTGCATTTTCTTGACAAAGAGGGCGCGGATTACAGAAAGATACTTATGCACTATAAAGGCTTTAAGGACGCCGACAATCAAGCGCCGCTGTATTTGAGAACCACGGAGGAGATGCTTGAGGAATTTTCGTATCTCGGAAAGGAAAAGGCGTATGAGGTTGTGGTCACCAATACAAATAAAATTGCCGATATGATAGGCAATGTCCGTCCGATTCCGGCGGAGAAGTGTCCGCCTGTGGTGGACGGTGCGGAGGAGGGTATTATAAACGACTCACACGCTAAGGCGAAGAAAATCTACGGAGATCCTCTGCCGTCCTTCGTCAAGGAACGAATGGACAAGGAATTATATTCAATCACTACTTACGGATTCTCGGTTATGTACCGCATAGTGCAGGAGCTTGTAAGAAAGTCGCTGTCGGACGGCTATTTGGTAGGCTCGCGAGGCTCGGTAGGCTCGTCGTTTATCGCGTTTTTGTCGGATATAACGGAGGTAAATTCGCTTCCGCCGCATTATGTATGCCCAAAGTGCAAGCATTCGGAGCTTGCCGAAAACGCAGCCAGTGTTTCCGGCTGCGACCTGCCGGATAAGGTATGCCCCAAGTGCGGAACGAAATATATAAAGGACGGTCACGACATACCCTTTGAAACCTTTCTCGGCTTCAAGGGCGATAAGGAACCCGATATTGACCTTAATTTTTCGGGCGAATATCAGCCGACAATTCATAAGTATACCGAAACATTTTTCGGCGAGGGATATGTTTTCCGCGCGGGAACAATAGGCACGGTTGCGGAAAAAACGGCATTCGGATATGTGCGCAAGTACTGCGAGGAAAAGGGTATTTCAATGCGTGGCG
>JAJBTG010000177.1 GCA_020860985.1 Oscillospiraceae bacterium | reverse complement strand
TACCATGCCTTTATATAATATAGGCGAACACGCTTATAATCTTTCATCGGAATATAAAGAAAAATACAATGATATTTCTTGGGGTATGATAGCGGGACTACGTCATAGACTGGTTCATGATTATGATGGTACAAATTGGAATATTATTGCCGAGGCAGTGTTTGAGGAGTTGCCTAAATTAGCAAATCAACTGAAAATAATTTTGAAAGGATTGAATTAATATGAATTTACCTATGAGCTGGCTAAACGACTATATGGACATAGACGTTACGCCGAAAGAATATTCGGACAGACTCACAATGACGGGGTCAAAGGTTGAGGGTTATGAAAGCATGGGAGATTCCGTGCAGAACATGGTAGCCGGAAAGGTGCTTACCTGTGAGGATCACCCGGACAGCGACCATTTGCACGTATGCACGGTTGACGCCGGCACGGGCGAGACGCTGCAAATTGTATGCGGCGCGCCGAACGTCAAGGCGGGCATTATCGTTCCGACCGCGCTTATCGGAGCGGTACTTCCGGGCGGCAAAATTAAGAAAACAAAAATGCGCGGAGTTGAATCCTGCGGTATGCTCTGCTCCCACGATGAGCTTGGCATAACAGAGGATATGTTGGGATACACGCCGGAATACGGAATTTTAATTCTTCCCGATGATACCGAGATAGGCAAGGATATAAGGGACATTTTCGGAATGAACGAAACGGTTGTCGAGTTTGAGATAACCTCAAACCGTCCCGACTGCTTCAGCATAATCGGGCTTGCGCGTGAAACCGCCGCGACCTTTAACAAAAAATTCACGATTCCCGAGGTGAAGTTTGCGGAAAACAGCGAAAATATCGCCGACACTTTAAGCGTTGACGTTCAGGAAAAGGATAAGTGCAAGCGCTATTGCGCAAGAATGGTTAAGAATGTAAAAATCGCTCCGTCGCCATCTTGGATGCAGCAAAGACTTCGCGCCTGCGGCGTAAGACCGATAAATAATATTGTCGATATTACAAACTATGTTTTGCTTGAATACGGTCAGCCTATGCACGCGTTTGATTTGCGTGATTTACAGGACAACAAAATCATCGTGCGCCGCGCCGGTAACGGCGAGGTTATAAAGACGCTTGACGAGCAGGACAGAACGCTCACGGATAACGACCTTGTTATAGCGGACGGCGGCAGAGCCGATGCGATAGCGGGCGTAATGGGCGGCTTTAACAGCGAGGTTAAGGACGACACGACCACGGTTATATTTGAGTCGGCTACCTTTGACGGTGCGTCCGTCAGACTTACCGCGCAGAGAGTGGGACTGAGAACCGAATCGTCCTCAAGGTACGAAAAGGGACTTGACTACAACAACACCGTTCCCGCGGTTGAACGCGCATGTCAGCTTGTGGAAATGCTCGGCTGCGGCGAAAATGTCGGCGGTATGATTGACATTATGGGTAATGTGAGGGATATGAAAATGCTTGCGTTCAGACCCGATAAAATTAACGCGTTTTTGGGCACCGATATTCCGACAGAGGATATGGTGAAAATATTTGACGCGCTTGAAATTAAAACCGACCTTGAAAATATGACCGTAACGCCGCCGTCATTCAGACCCGACCTTGAGGGCGAGGCGGATATAGCGGAGGAGGTAGCGCGTTTTTACGGCTATGACAAGATTCCCGTAACTCTGCTTTCGGGCGAGGCTACCTGCGGAAAGAAAACCGAGCGTCAGCAGATGCAGGACCGTGTGAACGAGCTGCTTGCGGCGCAGGGAATGTATGAGATTTACACATACACATTCACAAGTCCGTCAATATTCGATAAGCTGAATATCCCCGAGGACAGTGAGCTGAGAAATGTTGTTAAAATCTCAAATCCGCTCGGCGAGGACACCTCCGTAATGCGTACAACCACAATCTCAAGTATGCTTGATATTCTTGCGAGAAATTACAATTACAGAAATCCGTCCGCGAAGCTCTTTGAGATAGGAAAAATATTTATTCCCAACGCGGACGCGGACAAGCTGCCGAATGAGCCGATTAAGATAACGCTCGGTATGTACGGCGGAAATGCGGATTTCTACGACATAAAGGGTATTTGCGAGAGTCTGTTTGCAAACCTCAACGTAAACAAGGTTAAGTATGAGGCGGTTTCAGACAACCCGACCTTCCACCCGGGACGCTGCGCGAAGATAAGCGCGGGCGGAAAAACGCTCGGCATAATCGGTGAAATTCATCCGGCGGTAAGCAGAAAATACGGCATTGATACGCCAGTATATATTGGCGAGCTGGATTTTGAAAACGTATTCCTCAATACAGATACGAATATCAAATTCAAGGAGCTGCCGAAGTTCCCGGCGGTAACGCGTGATATTGCTATGCTTGTTGATAAGAGCGTGCCCGTTTCGGACATTGAAGAGGTTATAAGAAAAGCGTCCGGCAAGACGCTTGAAAGTCTAAAGCTGTTTGACGTGTACGAGGGAAAACAAATTCCCGACGGCAAAAAGAGTGTCGCTTACAGCGCCGTATACAGAGCGGCTGACAGAAGTCTTACAGGTGAAGAGGTTCAGAAGG
>JAJBTG010000108.1 GCA_020860985.1 Oscillospiraceae bacterium | reverse complement strand
GTTGAGCTTACACATATGTATGTTGACAATGCCGCAATGCAGCTTGCGATAAATCCGGCGCAGTTTGACGTTATTGTAACGTCGAATATATTCGGAGATATTCTTTCCGACTTATCGAGCGCGATAGCCGGCTCAATCGGTATGCTGCCGTCGGCGTCACTTGGAGCGACAAAGTGCGGAATGTACGAGCCTATCCATGGCAGTGCGCCGGATATCGCCGGCATGGATATTGCCAATCCGATTGCTACGATAGTTTCCGCGGCAATGATGCTTGAGATGTCATTCGGTCTTGTTGAAGAGGCAAAGGCTGTAAATGACGCTGTGGACAAGGTTCTTGACATGAATTACAGAACTGCGGATATTATGTCCGACGGTATGACTAAAGTCGGATGCAAGGAAATGGCAAAGCTAATAGCGGAGAATATTTAAATTTGTATACATCATCGGGTAATGACATTTTAGGAGGACATCAGCATGAATATATCAACAAATATAAAGGCAATCGACACGATAAAAAGTGAAATTCTTTCCGAGGTGGCGGCTCTGTACAGGTCGCTCGCCGATTATGACGAGGTAGGCGAGTACGACAATGTAGCGAACAGCATTTCAACTATAATCGCAATGGATTATATTTTGGCACGCAGACTCGGAATGAATTTCGGAAGTGTGGATAATAAAATCACGGAGCTTTTAACAATTGCCGAGGAAAACGGACACGAGCTTGAGGTTGCGTTCTCGGATATGTCGGAGCTTAAAAAGTATGTCAGAAGCCGTTAAGCGGCTTTTTGGAGGATGCTTATGAAAAAACGTTATGGTCAGATGATTCGGTATTACGGTTATCTGCTGGCGGCTGCGGCAATATTGCTGATTGCCGTCGGAGCGGTATGCCTGCGGGTTACGCGCGGGAATTACGAAATAATACGGATTGTCGGAATATCAGGAATTGCCGCGGGTGTGATTATCTGCGCCGTCGCAATACTTGTAAGGGGTAGGCGCAAAAAGCAGATAACCGAATTTTTGCGTATAATCATGGAGGAAAACGACGCTGTTTCGGTAAATGTAACAGCAAGCTTTCCTATACCCGCTGTTGTGGCGCATATAGACGGCTCTGTCAGATGGTACAACGAATTGTTTTCCGAGCTTTTTTCAAACAGAAATTTGTTTGAGGTAATGCTTGAAAGCATTATTCCGGATTTAAAATGGAACGCTATTTTAAAAGCGGGCGGCAATATTAATTTAAAAGCCGAAATCAACGACAGACAGTATAACGTAAAGGGTTGTATGATAAAGAACCGCGCAAATTCATCCTCGGAGGAAGAGGATAAATTTTCGGTTTATTTATACTTTATCGATAAAACCGATGAAAACAATATCAGGAATATTTATGAAAACGAAAAAACCGATATTGCTGTTATAAATATCGATAATTACGATGAAATTATTCAGCGTTCAAATGATAATGAGGAGCAAATGATTTCCTCGAGCGTGCGCGGTCTTATAAACGCGTGGGCGGGCGAGGGAAACGCCATTGTAAAGAAAACCGACCGTGACAGATATTTTGTATTTTTTGAGCATCGTTATCTTGACGAATATATTAAAAAGAAATTTGATATTTTAGAGAAGGTGCGCGCCGTAGGTGAAGAGGTAAAACAGCCAGTAAGCATCAGCATAGGAATCGGCGTCGGAGGAAATCTTAAGGAGAACGAGGTATATGCGAGAAATGCGCTTGACTTGGCTCTCGGACGCGGCGGCGATCAGGTCAGCATAAAGGACGATACTCAGTACAAATTTTACGGCGGAAAAACGCGCGAATACGAAAAGGGAACAAGAGTTAAAACACGCGCGGTCGCGCTTGCATTAAAGGATTTTATAAGAAATTCGGACAAGGTTATATTTATGGGACATTTCGGCGCGGACTATGACTGCTTCGGCGCGGCGATAGGATTGCAGAGAGCTGTCCGCTCACTCAATAAAACACCGTATATAGTTTACGATAACAATTCTCCGGCGGTAAAAGGAATGTATGACGTTCTTAAAGCCGACAGCCGGTATGCTAAGCTGTTTATCGATACGGACGATGCATTGGAGCTGTTGACGGACGGCACACTTGTTGGTGTGCTAGACACACACAGACCGGCAATGCTGCCATGGCCGCATCTTGCGGAACGCGCGGCAAAGGTAGTTCTTATAGATCACCACAGACGCGCTACGGAATTTCTGCCGCATTGCTCGCTGACGTACCATGAGCCGTATGCCTCATCCACCTGTGAAATGGCGACGGAGCTTTTAGAATACATGGATTTGGGAGGAGCATTGACAACAACGGAAGCTGAATGTCTGTATACGGGAATATTGATGGACACGAAAAACTTTATATTGAAAACCGGAGTCAGAACCTTTGAGGCGGCTTCGTACCTGCGTAGGCTCGGACTTAACACAATCGCGGTAAAGAAGCTGTTCAATGTGGACAAAGAAGATTATGACCATAAGGTTGATATAGTTAAGACAGCGGTTGAAATTGCGCCGAATATAGCGGTTGCAAAATGCTATCAAAAGT
>JAJBTG010000122.1 GCA_020860985.1 Oscillospiraceae bacterium | reverse complement strand
CCGCTTTCAGCTCCTGTCTGTCATGCGCCTTACCGACACCCACGGACGAGCCTGTTCTCGCCGGTTTTACAAAGCAGGGATAGCCGAGCTTTTCCTCGATTTCATCCATCTTAACCTCAAAGTCATCCGAAGTCCTGACCTCTACCCATGCCGCCTGAGGAATGTCCGCGCTTGCGAATACTATTTTAGAGTTGAATTTGTCCATAGCGTTTGCCGAAGCCATAACTCCCATACCCACATACGGAATACCCGAAAGCTCAAACAAGCCCTGAATTGTGCCGTCCTCGCCGTATTCGCCGTGAAGCACGGGGAAAATAACATCGGGATTTAATCTTGTAACAAATCCGCCGTCAAACACAAGCACCGCTTTCTCGCCCGCGTCGGGGGAAAGAACCGCCTTCTTTTTATTTTCGTTATCATATTCCCATTCGCCGCCATCTATGTTGGCGTAATCGCCTGTATACAGGTACCATTCGCCCTGCTTTGTTATGCCGATTACGGAAATATTGTACTTGTCGCCGTTTAAGTTGTTAAGTACAGAAGTAACCGATTTCCTTGATATTGTATGCTCCGGCGACCTGCCGCCGAAAATTACACACAGTTCCTTTTTTGCCATATGTAAAACAACTCCTTTAATAAGGGGCGAAGCCCCATCATTCAACTTTTCAGCGGAAAATATTTGATTTATTTACATATCAAAGACAGACTATTAAAAAATTAAGTAAAACCAGCCGCTGCGGGGGACATTTAATTTAATTATACACTAATTATATCATACAATCTTTAATGCAAAAATTCAACCCCTCGGCATTAAAATTCACAAAAAATTATTATTTTCCCAATTTATCGAGTATATTGCGGAAATATTCGGGAAGCTCCGCGGAAAATTCCATCCTTTCTCCCGTTGACGGATGAATAAATCCGATAGTCCGAGCATGGAGGAGCTGACCCTCAAGATTGAATTTTTCCTTTTTTATTCCGTATGTCTTATCACCTACGATGCTGTGTCCGACGGACGCCATATGAACGCGTATCTGATGCGTTCTTCCGGTTTCAAGCGTACACTCCACAAGAGTGTACTGACCGTACCTTTTCAGCACCTCAAAATGTGTTATCGCTTCGCGCCCGCCGTGTACCACAGCCATTCTCTTTCTGTCGTTCGGATGGCGCGCTATGGGTTTATTTATCGTTCCCGAGTCCTCTTTTATATTTCCGTTTACAAGCGCGACATATTTACGGAGCGGCTTCTGATTTTTCCACTGCTCCGATAGAGCAAGATGCGCCTCGTTATTTTTTGCCGCGATTAAAAGTCCCGATGTGTCCTTATCTATTCTATGCACTATTCCCGGTCGAATAACACCGTTAATCGCCGACAATTCCTTTCCGCAGTGATACAGAAGTCCGTTTACGAGAGTACCGGTTTCGTTTCCCGCAGCCGGATGAACCACCATTCCCTGCGGCTTGTTGACTATAATTACATCCCCGTCCTCATATACAATGTCAAGCGGAATATCCTCCGGTACCGCCTCCGCCTCCCGCGGTTCGGGCACGGAAATAAGTATTTCCTCGCCGCCCTTTATTTTATATTTTTTTGTGATTGCCGCACCGTCAATCTTAACCATTCCGTCCTCGCACAGCTTGGCGGCATAGCTCCTTGAAATATCCTCGCAACCGTCGGCAATGAATTTGTCCGCTCTTTCCCCCGCCACGCCGGAGGGCGCGTTTAAAACTATTTCCCGCATTTTTCTCCCTTTTCCTCTTTGTCAAAAAATACAACATATATCACAAGCATAGCCGCGCCCAGGGTTATTGCCATATCCGCGATATTGAAAACGGGAAAATTTATAAACGTAACGCGTATAAAATCCACAACGAATCCGCGCGCTATTCTGTCAATCGCGTTTCCGAGTGCGCCCGAAAACATCATCGTGAGCGCCGCGCGCATAATCACGCTTTGCGGCTTCTTTTTTATCCAGTATATCACAACCACGACGCAGAAAGCAATGGAAATCAAAGTCAAAAACGAAAGCTTCCCCGACAATATCGAAAATGCCGCGCCTGTATTCCTTACATACATAATATCCAATCCCGGAACAGACGTGAGAATTTCCCCCACCTGCGCGTTCGACACGACTATATACTTTACAAGCTGATCCGCCGCCGCAATTAAAACCGCCGCTATTAACCAAATCATATCCTAAACCCTTTCTATATACTCAAACGCGGCGTAAATTTCCTCACGCGTAACATCGGTTGTTTGAATGACATCCCCTATTTCGGTCGGCAAAACGAATTTCAGCTTGCCCAAAAGCTTCTTCTTATCCTTCTGCATAAACTCAAAAATGGCATCGTTATTCGGCAATTCGGCGCGTGTTTCAAAGCCGTACATTTGAAGTATATCTTCTATTTCATTTAGTGTGTCCTCGGATATAAGTCCGCGTTTCACCGCTATATATGATGCGGCAATCATACCGATTCCGACACATTCGCCGTGCGTTTTTTTGAAAGCTGTACGATGATTCCACGGCGTGACCTATCGTATGCCCGAAGGTCAAAAGGGCGCGAAGTCCCGT
>JAJBTG010000026.1 GCA_020860985.1 Oscillospiraceae bacterium | reverse complement strand
CGTTGGGGAGGATTTTAAATTCCAAGTCCGTTGCGGGATTTGAGGTGCGCGGGGACAACAGCATATTGACGGATGTGTCGCTTGACGACGGACTGTTTGAAGGAGTGCTAGTGCGTATGCCGTCGAACCTTGTGCAGTTCCAGAATATAATAGCCGACTTCTTGAAAGGAAATGTTGAGGGCGTCGGATATGTAACATTTAAAACATCCCATGTTGAATTTGAATTTGACGATGATGTTAAATGGACGCTTGACGGGGAGTTTGGCGGAGCGTGCAGGAATGTGGAAATTGATATATAAAACAATGCGGTAAGCTTTGTTGTCGGTGAAAATAAATAAAATATGTAGGGTTTGGCATGGAACAGCGCGTCGATAGGATTGAATTATTCGGCGGATGCAGGCTAAACGTGAGGTCAATGGGAGGAGATTAATTTTATGGATTCAGCGGTAAGTGCGATAATAACAGCGCTCGAAGCGCACAATGTGTCGCCTCAGATAATAACATTTTTGATTTCGATGATTCCGCTTTTAGAGTTGCGCGGAAGCATAATAGTGGCGGGAAGTATTTTAAAGCTCCCGTTTTTTCAAACATTCATTACGGCGGTATTGGGAAATATGCTGCCCATTCCGTTTATCCTTTTGTTTATAAAAAAGATTTTCGGCTGGATGAAAGGTGTTAAGGGACTGAAAAAGTTTCCCGATTGGGTTGAAGCAAGTGCTATGAAGCGGTCGGAGCAAATTGAAAAGTACGGTTATTTGGGATTGTTTTTATTTGTCGCCATACCTTTGCCCGGAACGGGAGCGTGGACCGGAAGCTTGCTTGCGGTGCTTTTCGGAATGAACCCCAAAAAAAGTCTTTTATTCATATTCATGGGAGTTTGCTTCGCGGGAATTATTATGTCACTCGTATCGTTCGGCGCGATTAACGGAATAGTTAATTTGTTCGGATAATGAAAATCGGAGTCGCTTTAGAGGCGGCTCTTTTTTTATTAGGTTGTTTGACGTGTTTCGACAAAGGTTCTGTTGTTTCAACAAAGGGAAAATATGGATAAAAAGAGAAATATAGATACAGAAAGAAAAAAGGAGGACAAGTCATGGAATTATATACGGATGGGAAAAGCAGGTCGCTTGTCGTAAAAATTGTGGGTGAGCTTGACGACCATGTCGCTTACAGCGTGAAAGGTTCTGTAGATGAAGCCCTGGAGAGGACGGGGGCGGTTAATTTAATATTTGATTTCAGCCGCCTCGGTTTTATGGATTCATCGGGGATAGGAATGATTATGGGCAGGTATCGGACGGTCAACGCATTGGGAGGGAAGATTGCCGTTATGGGAGCATCAGAGAATATATTGAAAATAATAGCGATGTCGGGACTTGGAGATATTGTCCTGACAGCCGAGACTTTTGACGATGCGAGAGAGGAGCTGATGCGGGATGAATGAAAATAAGATAAGGATTGAATTTCCGAGCAAACCCGAAAATGAACGTTTCGCGAGGACTGTCGCGGCGGCTTTTATTGTAGGACTCGATCCGACAATAGATCAGCTTACCGAGGTAAAAACGGCAATTTCCGAAGCGGTAACCAATGCTATAGTCCACGGTTATGAGGAACGCGACGGAATAATTACAATAGAAGGAAAAATAGACGACAGAACAGTGGAGCTTAGCGTAAAGGATAACGGGGTGGGAATCCCGGATATTCGTCGCGCACGGGAACCGCTCTTTACAGGTAAGCCGGAAAAGGAACGCTCCGGTATGGGATTTACAATTATGGAAACCTTTATGGACGCGCTGGAAATAGAAAGTGAAGTAGGCAAGGGCACGCGGGTAATTATGCGCAAGAATTTGGAGTAGGTGGAGCAATGGAAAATAACGCGGCGCTTTTAGAGCGTGTGCGCAATGGGGATGAGCGCGCTAAGGATATTATGGTGGAACAGAATATGGGGCTTGTCTACAGCATTGTAAAGCGGTTTTCCGGCCGCACTTATGAAACCGAGGACCTTGTTCAGATAGGCGCGATAGGACTTATCAAGGCGGTAAAGAATTTCAAATCGGAGTTTAATGTTCAGTTTTCTACATATGCGGTTCCGATGATTGCGGGAGAAATCAAGAGATTTATGCGGGATGACGGCGTGATTAAAATAAGCCGTACCCTTAAAGAAAGCGCTATGAAAGGATGGCGGGCGGAGGAGTCGCTCAGGTACAGACTGAATCGGGAACCGACAATAAACGAAATATCAGAAGAATGCGGCGTGGATGTGGAAACTCTTATAGAAGCGTTTGAAGCGGCGGCACCTCCCGAATCGATTTACGCCGACGCGTACAATAACGGTGACAAGGAAATTAAGGTGTTGGATACAATCGAGGGAGAACGCATAGAGGACAATGTGATCAATAAGGTTTTGATTGACGATATATTAAGAAATCTCAAGCCGCGCGAAAAGCAGGTCTTGATTTTGAGATATTTTAAAGGAAAGACACAGACGGAAATATCAAAAATGCTTGGAGTTTCACAGGTTCAGATTTCAAGAATAGAAAAAAAGGCAATCGAAAAAATAAGGGTGAAAGAGGATGATGAC
>JAJBTG010000017.1 GCA_020860985.1 Oscillospiraceae bacterium | reverse complement strand
TTTTATTTCTTTATACAAACAAACACGCATTAAAGACAATAAACAGCATTATCCGCAAAGTTTATTTAATCCTTTTGCACTCTAAATAGAAGCGTTTATCCGCCGCCTCACCCATCGAAAAGGTCTTTCTCGGCAGGGAGCCGTCCTTAATTACCGTCGCGAACAAGTCGTTTTTCTTCATCGGGTCAACCATAAATCCGATTGTGTCCGGCTTAGCCGCAAGCCTGCGCACAACATCGTCGCCGTGGATATAATCTATTCTGCCACCGTTTTCGGCAAGATATTTATCGAGGAATTTCTGAAGCGTTCCAACCGGAAGATTGCTCGGCGCGTCCTTTACGTAAACCGTACCCTCCGTACCGCCATATGTGAAACGGATTTTTTGCCCTCCGTTATTATCATATGAAGCGCCGGGATAGTATGCCATAAGCTCTCCGATTAGCTTTTTCGCGTCAACTCCGAACAGTACGCGCTGTATCGGCTCAAATTCAAGCGCGTTGTCATGGATATTCATAAGCTCGACAAGAGCGTATCTTGCAGGATGATTTTCACGCTCCGATTCGGGAACAGATTTTTTGATTTCCTCCCAACAGGTTTTGGCCGTGGCAAGCGAATGGTTGCCGTCGCCGACTGCAAATGCCAAAACTCCCTTATCGCGTACGCCGTACTTTTCCTCAAAGGTCTCCCCGTCCTCCAGCTTTTCAAGCTGTGATATAATTCTGTTTTTTGCCGATTCATTCACCCTATATCCCGTCAAGTGACCGGAATCCATCATCAAATCAAAATCATACAGCTTCTCAAAATCGCGCTTCTCACCGTCAAGCGGCTCTATAACAGCGTTTTCACGGTCGTCTATAAGCATAATTATATGCGGAAGCTCAAGCAAAGCGTTCTTCCTAATACGTTGGCGCGGCGGTATTCTCTCTATAATCGTTCCCTCCGTCGCGCGGATTTTGGACTGAGAGCCTTTTGAAAAATCATACTCCTCCAGATCAACCGCTCCAATCAGTCCGCGGCGCAACCTGCCGTCGGATTGGGTTCTCTCAACATATACAAAGGAATCCTTAAGCTCACAAAACAGACCGGAGCTCACATATTCCTCCATCGTACTGTTAATTTTCGCGATGCGTTCATCATCGTTTCCCGAGTTTAAATATACCTCGGGAAAAATAATATTAAGCGCGGACGGACTGCCGTCCGTTAATCTCTGAGCCTCTTTCCAATATTCCGGCTCGGAGGTGTACTGGTCGCAGGCAACCACGCTCCATTTTGAAAAATTAATATTTTGCGGAATAAGTATATCCGCGCTTTTAAAAATTGACATATATTTTCTCCTTTACGTTTTCTTTTAACTTCTCGTAGTAATCCTTATTATTCTGCCTACACGCTCTTTGTAAGGTCCTCAAATACGCAGCCGGTAATTCTTTGAATATCATCGGGAGCAATCATAAGGCTGCACCCGCATATACCGGCGCTTACGGCGATGGTATCGAAGCTTTTCGCCGTTATGTTGACATACGTCGGATATTTTTTCTTCATTCCTATGGGTGAAACTCCTCCGCGAATATATCCCGTAAGCTCGGCAAGCTCCTTGACGTGTATCATTTCCGCTCGTTTATTGCCTGAAATTTTGGCAAGCTTCTTTAAATCGACCTCGTCGTCAACGGGTATGCACATAACAATCACTCCCGTCTTATCTCCTCTTGCGACAAGAGTTTTAAAGCATTTCTCATTCGGTATTCCCGTCAGCTCGGCAATCGCGCTTCCGAAATGCTCCCCTACCTCCTCCGCCTTATATTCTACTGCGTCATAGTGTATTTTTGCTTTGTCGAGTATGCGCATCGCGTTTGTAATAATCTTCTTATTCTTAGCCATATTTACCCCTTATTTCAATTCAACAACCGTAACTCCGTCCTCACCCTCGCCGTATTTACCGTTCCTGTAGGATTTTACATAGCGATGCTTTCGGAGGTATTGCTGAATCCCCTTACGCAGTACGCCGGTACCCTTTCCGTGAATTATGCTGACGGGTGAAATTCCCGCCAAATAGCAATCGTCAAGGAACTTTTCAACATTCACCCACGCTTCCTCAAGAGATTGACCTCTTACATCAACCTCCGTGGAAACATTCTTTGTTTTTGACTCAAACGCTCGGGTGTTCTTTACATATACTTCGGCAAGCTCCATTGATTTCTTTTCCTCAACGCGGCGCAAATTCGTTATATGCACGTCCAGCTTTATAATTCCCGCCTGAACGCGTACCTTGCCGTCCTTGTCCGGCTCTTTTAACACGGTTGCCTCTTGATTCATATCGATTATTTTTACCGTTGCGCCGGGCTTTAAATTTTTCGGCGGCTCTACGTAGGTTTTTTTCGGCTTCGCCGCCCGAGCCATTTTTTTGTCTATGCTGTCCTCTTTCTTTTTCAGGCTCTCGCGAGCCTTTGCGGTTTTCGTGCTTAAATCGCCGCCGGACTTTATTCCCTGTTGACGCCTGTTTTCGAGATCTCGAATTATGGAGTTTGCCTCCTCCTTTGCGTCCATTATTAAAATCTTCGCTTCTCGGTGGGCGGCCTCCATAACAC
>JAJBTG010000099.1 GCA_020860985.1 Oscillospiraceae bacterium | reverse complement strand
CATAATTACAGAATGGATGGTCTGGAAAATGTATGGTACACTGCGGAAAATTATGACGGCGGACAAAGTACGGTTGACGATACGGGGCTTGTTAGCCTTAACGGGACGGGAACGGTAAAGATTACCGTTTCAAGTGATTATACGAATACGCAAACGTATTACAACAGCTATGAAACGCCGGATGAAATCAGAATTTACAATGAAAGCGATTGGAAGGAAATCTCGGAAATATACACAGAAGCAAACTAGGAATTGCAGCTCAATCTCAACGCCGCCGCATATGTAAACGGCGAGGTTCTCATATCGAACGATACGCTGTTCGATTGGGAGATTGAGGGCGATATAGGAACGATTACGGAAGATGGTATTTTTACCCTTGCCGACACTGTAAACCAATCGGGAAAAATAAAGGTCAGAGCCGGAAATTCGGAAAAGACGATTAACGTATATATTTCCGATTACCCGAAGCCCGTAAACCCGTTCGCCGATACCGACGGGCATTGGGCGGAAACGGTTCTTTCGCTGATGTCCTACCGAGGAGTTATAAACGGTATCGAGGAGGACGGACAAACGGTATTTAAGCCGGATGACGATATGACGCGTGCGGAGTTCGCGTCGATGATAAGCAATTATCTGAATTTGGATTTATCCGATTATGGTGACGCGTATCTTGAATTTGCCGACAGCGGTGAAATTCCGCTTTGGGCGCAGGGATGTGTGGGCGCAATGTATGAGGAAGGAATAATTTTAGGCAAGAGCAATGATGACGGAACCGTAACCTTTAATCCCTGCGACAAAATTACCCGAGCCGAGGCAATGACAATTCTCGGACGTTTGATCGACAGCGAGGAATCCGCGGAGCTTACCTTCGCGGACGCGGACGAAATTCCGGAATGGGCGCGGGAAAGCATGAGCAAGCTTTTGAGCGCGGGGATTATCAGCGGATATTCGGACAACACCATATTGCCGAACAATAATGTAAAACGCGCAGAGGCGGTTAATATGCTGTATAAATTTCAATAAAAATATGTTGATTTTTCATCAGATAAATAGTATAATTGACTTAAAGGAAACCTTTAAAAACTCCGGGCACTCGTCAAATTGTCCAACTAATGCCGCCTTCTGCGTTAAAAATCTTTGAAATACGCGAGTATTCCTGCGGATTTTTGCCTTGAATCCAACATTATTTGTGCAATTTGCCAAGAACCCTTAGATTTTCAGAGGTTGCCTAAAGAAATAACTAAACTCCAGACGTCCGAACGGCCGACTGTTGTTTAAAATACTGTTTTAGGAGGCAAAAACGTATGGAAATTAACGAAATCAAAAACGCAATCGAAGCCGGCAAAACCGTTTTGGGAATCGAGCTTGGCTCAACGAGAATCAAGACGGTTCTCATAGGTGAGGATAACGCACCCATTGCTTCGGGAAGTCACGACTGGGAAAACAAATATATTGACAATATCTGGACATACAGCCTTGAGGATATTTGGGCGGGAGTTCAGGACAGCTATGCGAAAATGGTGGCGGAGGTCAAGGAAAAATACGGTACTCCGCTTGTAAAAATCGGCGCTATAGGCTTCAGCGCCATGATGCACGGCTACATGGTGTTCGACAAGTCAGGCGAGCTCCTTGTGCCTTTCAGAACATGGAGAAACAGTATAACCGAGCAGGCTTCCGAAAAGCTGACGGAGCTGTTTAACTACAATATTCCGCAGAGATGGAGCATCGCGCATCTGTATCAGGCTATTTTAAACGGCGAGGAGCATATTGACAAAATCGATTTTATGACGACGCTTGCGGGATATATTCACTGGAAGCTCACAGGCAGAAAGGTGCTTGGAGTGGGCGAGGCTTCAGGTGTATTCCCGATTGATATTGAAACAAAGAGCTTCAACAGGAAAATGATAGATAAATTCAATGCCCAAATCGACACTCCGTGGAAGCTGGAGGATATTCTTCCCGAAGTGCTTTTGGCGGGTGAGAACGCGGGAACGCTGACGAACGAGGGCGCAAAGCTTCTTGACGTGAGCGGTCAGCTTCAAGCGGGAATCCCGCTTTGTCCGCCGGAGGGTGATGCCGGAACGGGTATGGCGGCTACAAACAGCGTCGCAAAAAGAACCGGCAACGTCAGCGCGGGAACATCCGTTTTCGCAATGATAGTTCTCGAAAAGGAGCTTTCAAAGGTATATCCCGAGATTGCCCTTGTTACAACTCCGATGGGCGATCTTGTCGCAATGGTTCATGCCAACAACTGTACGTCGGATATAAATTCATGGGTAAACCTGTTTAAGGTATTTGCCGATGCAATCGGCGCGGATATAAGTATGCCGAAAGTGTATGACGCGCTCTATTTCAAGTCGCTCGAGGGAGATAAGGACTGCGGCGGCTTAATGTCCTACGGTTACTTGTCGGGAGAAAATATAACTCATATGGAATCGGGATGCCCGATTTTCATCCATCCCTCAAACAGCAAAATGAATCTTGCCAATTTCATGCGCACACATCTGTTCGTCTCAATGGTAGCGATCAAAATAGGGCTTGACAATGGTATGAAAGCCGAGGTCGTTAAGCTTTAGAAACACCTCGGACA
>JAJBTG010000033.1 GCA_020860985.1 Oscillospiraceae bacterium | reverse complement strand
TATTTATAGATTGACTTCCATGGAAAAAAGTGATAAAATACCTATATATATGTATATGTAAACGGATAAAAAACGGAGGGATTTTTCATGAAACAAAAACTTTTGCTAATAGCGCTTTTCGCGGCGCTGTTTGTTATGATGTTTTCTGTAACATCATATGCCGAATCATTCACTGACATCGAGGACAGCAGCTACAAGGACGCAATAATAACTCTCTCAAAGCTCAACGTTATAAACGGCTATGAGGAAACCGACGGCACAAATACTTTCAGACCGGAAAACACCATAACCCGCGCTGAATTTACAAAAATGCTCGTCGCGGTTATGGGCTATGAGGACGCGAGTTATTACAGCGAAACACAATTCACGGACATTGATATGTGGGCGAAAAATTACATTACGACCGCATACGGTCTTGGTATTGTCAACGGAATGAGCGATACCGAATTTGCTCCCGATGAGCTTGTTACATACGAGCAGGCGTAGAAAATGATGGTCTGCGCGCTTGGATATGTAGAGTCTGCCGAGGATAAAGGCGGATGGCCGACAGGCTATATTCAGGTTGCGGGAAGCCTTGAATTAAAGGATTCCATTTCCGGCGTCGGAAATTCAGACGCCGCTCCGAGAGGCGTAATCGCGCAGCTTATGTACAATTCCCTGAATGTGGAAATGCGAGAATACAAAAACGCGCAATGGCAATCGACGGAAAAAACGCTTCTCAATGATTATCTCGGCGTTATAAAGCTTAAGGGTACTCTTGTCGGCGCGGAGGACTATATTACCAACGAATGTACGGTTAAGCTCGGCAACAGCCAGATGGACATAATGAACTCAAAGAGTGAGGAAATCCTTATAAGCTTTGCCGAATATACGCAGAATGTTACCGATATAAACAAATATCTCGGCAATATTATTACCGTATATTACAGAGAGGCCGCTACAGACGATCAAAAAACACTTATCACCATTGATGATGAAACCACAAAAAATACCGAAACAGAGATACGCTATGACGATATTGTAAGCTATAACGGCAGCTATCTTGTATATACCGACAGCGACGGCAAGCAAAGCCGTATAACCATAAATATGGATTCCGCTTCCGTCCGCTATAACGGAAAGCCCATAAGCGACGATATCGTAACGCTCGGCAGCACAAACTATTCAATCGAGGAAGCTATTGAACAGTGGCTTACCCCCGAAAGCGATAACTTTATTTACGGTGAGGTTAAGCTTACCAACAGCGGCTCGGACGGCGATATTAATCTTATACAGATTTACGATTATGAAACAATCGTAGCGTATCAAGCGCCTAAGGTAAGCGATTACAGAATTACGGACAAGCTTATCTCCGGCAACTATTTGCAGCTCGATCCCAACGCTTCTGATTATACATACACAATTCAGAAAAACGGCGCTCAAATTGAAACCACCTCAATCGCGGCGGGGGATGTCGTACTGTACGCCGAGAGCCTTGACGGTTCACTGTATACCGTATATGTAACATCAAACCCCGTAACGGGTTCGATAAGCACCGTTGAGGATGATTACATCTATATTGGAAATAATAAATACAAGATCGGAGAGCTTTGCGAGGATTATATCAATAAAAATCAATCCGGCAGCAGCATAAAGGTCGGCGTTTCCGGAACCTTCTACCTTGATATGTATGACACCATTGTTTACGGAACCATATCAACCTCCGTTGAAAATCTGCCCTACTCATATATAAGCAATGCAATAATCGAGGAAAGCGAGGATGCCGGTTATCTTACAGTCTATGTAAGCGGCTCCACGGAGGCAAAAACATATAAAATGAGCGACAAAGTTAAGCTTAACGGAAGCAGCTTGAACTACGAAACCATAATAAGCAGACTTGCCGAAACCGCGCAGTACAGTAACCCTGACGCAAGTGATGACTGGAAATCGATAATCTACGGTTCCGACGAACCTACAATTACCCAATATTCGCAGGTGGCAAGAGTAAAAATTTCCAACAATCTTATAACAAATATAGTAACCGTTGATACGGATACCGTCGGCGTCCAAAACGAAAGCACCGACAGCATCGTGAAGTATTCCGAGCTTGAACAGTATACCTTCTCCTCGTCAAGCTCATCGGTTACAAAGAAAGGAAGCTTTAAGCTCAAGAGCGGCTCGTCAAGCTCGACGGCATTCTCGACCGACGACTCTACCACGGTAATATATATCCCCAAGAACAGAAAGGATAAAACCGCCTACGCTTCAAAGGGATTCACAAACAATACCAAATATTATGCCGAGGCATACGATATAAGCTCCTCAAAAATCGCCGGACTTGTTCTTATATACTCCAACGAGGATAATACCATAACCAATGTATCCAAAACCACAAACTTCGGTATTGTCGCATCATTGCCGGTATCAAGCTATGATGAGGACGAGGAGGAATCTATTCAGCAAATCTCCGTTTATTACGGTCCCAACAACAGCTCTCAAACGACCGTGAAGTCATGGAATACGCTGACGGCAACCGAATTTGAGGATATCCAAATCGGCGATGTAATACAGTTCGCATACGACACCTCCAACCGCGCGCGCGACAGAATAGATA
>JAJBTG010000083.1:768-2624 GCA_020860985.1 Oscillospiraceae bacterium | reverse complement strand
ATTTATGATAGCTTTCGTTATTATTGATTTTAAACGCCCGATAGATTTGTTCAAGCAGAACAACTCGCATAAGCTGGTGGGGAAGGGTTATTCTTCCGAAGCTAAGACGCAGATTCGATTTTTCCTTTACCGCGTCCGCAAGACCGAGGGAGCCGCCGATTATAAATGTAATGCTGCTCGAAGCCATGGAAACCGCGGCGATTTTCTCCGCAAGCTCCTCGGAGGAAAGCTCCCTGCCCTCTATACACAATGCTATAACAAATGTGTTCGACGGGATTTTGGATAAAATCCTCGCGCCCTCTTTTTCCTTTATCCGTTCTTTTTCTTTTTCGGAGGCGTTATCAGGGATTTTCTCGTCGGCGACCTCCAAAATGTTAAGCTTAACAAATCTTGAAAGACGCTTAGAATATTCCTCAATCGCTCCCGTGAAATATTTTTCCTTTATTTTTCCAACACCGATTACCGTTATATTCATGTTTCAAACCTCGTTGCTTTATATCTGTCCGCCACCTGGAGCGTTACATCGCCCCCGACGTTTACTCCGGCGAAGGTAAGCGTATTATACGTTTCCATAAGCGCTATTTCGGGATGATTGTTTTCCTTGCTCAAATGTCCGAGCATGATATGCTCCGTTCCGCTGTTGACAAGCTGTAATGCCGTTTGCGCGGCGTTTTCATTTGAAAGATGCCCTGTGTCGCTTAGAATACGCTGCTTGAGTGAAAACGGATAGGGACCGAATTGCAGCATATCGACATCGTGGTTTGATTCCAGAAGTACGATATTGCTTTTCATAATATTCTCGACAAGGGATTTGTGCATATGCCCTATATCGGTGGCGACAGAAACCTTTTTTTGGTCTATGTAAAAGCTGTAGCCGACAGGATTTGCGGCGTCATGAGGAATATCAAACGCTCTTACGCCTATTGTGCCTATCTCGAAATCATCGTCAACATCTATGATTTTAATCTGCTCGTCCTTTACGCTGCCTATATCCATTGCCGAATGAGTTCCCGATGTCGCGTAAATCGGCAGACCGTATCGCCGCGCGACAACACCCGCGCCCTTAATATGGTCGGAATGCTCGTGGGTAATCAAAAGCGCCGAAAGCTGTTCGGGCGAGGCTCCGATTGTGGCAAGAGCCTGCGCGAGCTGTTTGCCGGACATACCGCAGTCAACCAAAATATGCGTTTTGCCGTCCGAAATATATGAAGCGTTTCCCGAGGAGCCGCTTATAAGTGATGTGAAATTTATCATTTTACTATTTTTCCGCCTTTCAAACAAAGAAAAGGGCGGACACGGATAAAATATCCGTACACGTCCAACCTTGAAATCAGTCAAAACTATCCTCCAGCACCTGAATCCTGCGAATATCGCCGCCGAGCCTTACAAATTTCTGCTCGAAATTCTCATAACCGCGGTCTATATGATAAATATCGGTAATTTCCGTAGTGCCGTCCGCCATGAGTCCGGCGATAATCATTGCCGCGCCCGCGCGTAAATCCGTCGCTTTGACGCTTGAACCGAGCAGCTTGTCCACGCCGTCGATAATCGCGAGCTGACCCTCAACCCGAATATTTGCGCCCATGCGCTTTAGTTCATTTATATACCTGAAACGGTTGTCCCATACGCCCTCTCTCGCCGTGCTTGTACCGGGAATCGTTGTAAGAAACGCTACGAGCTGCGGCTGCATATCCGTCGGAAATCCGGGATAGGGGAGCGCGATAAAATTTATTCGGCGAAGCTTGGCGTTCTCTCTTACCCATACGCGAACGCTGTCAAGACCGTCCTCGACATTTACTCCCGCTTCAACAAGCTTTGCACTTATAACCTCCAAATGACGAGGAATTACGTTTTTA
>JAJBTG010000083.1:0-758 GCA_020860985.1 Oscillospiraceae bacterium | reverse complement strand
CCGCGTAACGGCGCCCCTTTTGGCGGCGGCGGCTATCATAACTGTGCCCGCCTCAATCTGGTCGGGGATAATCGCGTAGGAGCCGCCGTGAAGCGATTTAACTCCTCTGATTTTAATCGTATCCGTACCCGCGCCGCGGATGTTCGCGCCCATCGCGTTTAGGAAATTCGCGAGGTCTACTATGTGCGGTTCCTTTGCGGCGCTCTCTATTACCGTCATACCCTCGGCTGTGACCGCCGCGAGAATCGCGTTTATGGTAGCGCCGACCGTTACAACGTCAAAATAAATGCTGCTTCCGCGAAGAATTTCCGCGGAACCGTTAATCATTCCGCGCGACAAATCAATTTCCGCACCGAGAGCCTCAAAGCTTTTTATGTGCTGGTCAATCGGGCGCGTACCGAAGTCGCAGCCGCCCGGAGGGTCAACGCTGAATATGTGAAATCTTCCCAACAGCGCGCCCATAAGATAGCTTGAGCCGCGCATCTTACGCGTAAGGTCTCCTCGAGGTTTCCATGAATTTACATTTAAACAGTTTAATTCAACAGTGTTGTTATCTATATATTTAACGTCGGCATTTAAGTTTTCGAGGATTTTCAAAAACAGCTTGACGTCCTTTATATCAGGCAGATTTTCTATGCGGCAGGTATCATTAACCAAAAGGCACGCGGGCAAAATCGCAACCGCGGCATTTTTCGCGCCGCTTATGGTAACGGTACCCGAAAGCCGATTTCCACCTTTAACCAAGAGCTTTTCCAATC
>JAJBTG010000208.1:366-2646 GCA_020860985.1 Oscillospiraceae bacterium | reverse complement strand
GCTATAATATATTTAGTTATATATGCACAAAATCATGTGCAATAAATCATTAGGAGGATTAAATATGAAACACGTACAGACATTGAACAAGGTAAATCTTAAGGAAACGGCAAAACACGGCGGCTGCGGCGAATGTCAAACATCATGCCAGTCGGCTTGCAAAACGTCATGCACGGTTGCAAATCAGAAGTGCGAGAGATAAGATTGCATATTAATGAAAAAAGGCTGTTGTCTTAATCGCGCGACAGTCTTTTTTCTGCATTAACAAATATATTGGGAGTAGGAAAAAAGTGATACATAAGTATAAATTATTGGGTTTGAATGTGGTTATGGACATATATTCCGGAGCGGTTCACGTTGTCGATGACGTTATGTACGATATGCTCGATTATATTCTTGAGCCGTTTATCGCGGAAAACAAATGCCCGGATTATATAAAAGAGGGACTGAAGGATAGATATCCGGACAGCGAGTTTGAGGAAAGCTATTCGGAAATATGCTGTCTTGTAAAGGAAGGTCAGCTGTTTACGGAGGATTGCTATGCGGAAATTGCGAAAAATTGGAACAAGCAGTCGGTAGTAAAGGCACTTTGCCTGCACGTCGCGCATGACTGCAATCTGCGCTGCAAATATTGCTTTGCCGACACGGGCGAATTTCACGGCGGCAGAAGTCTTATGAGCGCAGAGGTGGGAAAAAAGGCGATTGACTTTGTTATCGAAAACAGCGCCCAACGCAGAAATATAGAGATTGATTTCTTCGGCGGCGAGCCCCTGATGAATTTCGACACGGTTAAGGAAATAACCGAGTACGCGAAGCTTGAGGGAGAAAAGCACGGAAAAAATTTCCGATTCACCGTTACCACAAACGGAATCCTTTTAAATGAAGATATTAAGAATTACATAAATGAAAATATGTCGAATGTTGTTTTGAGCATCGACGGAACAAAGGAAACAAACGACAGAGTGCGTTACCGCGTAGACGGAAGCGGCTCATATGACACGATAGTTCCCAAATTTAAGGATTTGGCGGAGAGCCGCAATCAGGATAATTACTATGTTCGTGGTACATTTACCGCTTATAATTCGGAGTTCTCAAAGGATGTACTCCATCTTGCCGATTTAGGCTTTAAGCAGACAAGCGTCGAGCCTGTAGTTGCTTCGTATAGCGAGGATTACGCGCTGAGAGAGGAGCATATTCCTACGGTTTTTGCCGAGTATGAAAAGCTCGCGGAGGAATACATAAAGCGTTGGAGGGAAGGAAACGGATTTAACTTCTTCCATTTTATGGTTGACCTTGACCAGGGCCCCTGCGCAATAAAGCGTCTTTCGGGATGCGGTGCCGGACATGAATATTTGGCGGTCGCGCCGAACGGGGATATCTATCCCTGTCATCAGTTCGTCGGTAATAAGGATTTTCTTATGGGAAATGTTAATGACGGCAAAATACGCGAGGATATTAAACAGACATTTGAAAAGTCAAATATCTACACAAAGGATAAGTGCAGGGATTGCTTTGCAAAGTTTTATTGCAGCGGCGGATGCAGCGCGAACGCGTATAACTTCAATGGGGATATAAACAAGCCATATGAGCTTGCCTGTGAATTTGAGAAAAAGCGTGTAGAATGTGCGATAGCAATCGAAGCCGCGAAAAAATTGAGCTGAAACCCAACAGGCGAGCGCCTGTGTTATAGACGGGGCATTGCCCCTTTATTAAAAAAGGAGGAAAAGAAAATGATTCACAAGGGATTTAAAATGAAGCTGTACGACGGCATGGCGGAGGAGTATGAGAAGCGCCACAATGAGCTTTGGCCGGAAATGCAGGACATGATTCACGAGCACGGCGGTAAAAATTACTCGATTTTTCTTGACAAGGAAACGATGGTGCTTTACGGCTATATCGAAATTGAGGACGAGGAGCTTTGGGCAAAGGGTTCGGACACACCCATTAACAGAAAATGGTGGGACTTCATGGCGAGCATCATGGAAACAAATCCGGATAACAGTCCCGTTTCAACTGATTTGCAATTAGTGTTCCATCTCGATTGATGAACACATTACGGCGGTATGTTTACCGCCGTTAATTTTTGGTTTAAGGAAGTATTCAAATGAGTAGAATAGAATTAACAAAACGATATATATTTTTCACATTCGGACTTTTTGTCAGCGCGTTCGGAGTCAGCTTTATCACAAAGGCGAACCTGGGAACGAGTCCTATTTCAAGTATTCCCTATGTTCTTGACCTCGGGTTTGAGCCTCCTCTCGGTCATTTTACAATTTATTT
>JAJBTG010000208.1:0-356 GCA_020860985.1 Oscillospiraceae bacterium | reverse complement strand
TGTTGGACTGCTTCAAATTACGGGATCGATTGAGTTCGGATATTTCATAGATTGCTCGATGTTTCTCTTGACCGCGTTGAATCAGCAGCTTTACATATGGAAATTGGTTTCGCTGCTTATCGGCTGCGTAATTTTGGGAACGGGCGTATATATGGAGGTAGCTGCGGACGTTGTAATGCTGCCGGGTGAGTCCTTTGTAAGCGCGTGGTCCACTGTGTTTAATACGGATTTCGGAACAACCAAGGTCGCATTCGACACAACCATGACCTTGACCGCGGCGCTTATATCGGTTATATTGTTTCATAAATTAAACGGCGTGCGCGAGGGAACAATAATTGCGGCGCTGCTTGTAGGAA
>JAJBTG010000056.1 GCA_020860985.1 Oscillospiraceae bacterium | reverse complement strand
CCATAATTTTTATCTCCTATCTTTATATTTCCCTGTATTTCGCCTGACCGATTGTGTAAAGGTCGTTTCCCTCGCAGTCTATAAGCACCACGGCGGGAAAGTCCTCTACCTCAAGGCGGCGTATCGCTTCCGTTCCCAAATCATCGTAAGCGATTACCTCCGCTTTCTTTATCGATTGGGCAATCAGCGCGCCCGCGCCGCCGATAGCTCCGAGATACACGGCGCAGTTGCGTTTCATTGCGTCAACCACGTCCTTACTTCTCGCGCCCTTTCCTATCATACAGCCAAGTCCGTTATCGAGCAGCATGGGCGTGTACGCGTCCATTCTGCCCGCTGTTGTCGGCCCACAGGAACCGATTACCTCGCCCGGCTTTGCCGGACACGGCCCTGCGTAATAAATTACGTTGTCCTTTAAATCAATCGGGAAATCCGTTCCGTTCTTGAAGTCAGCCGTCATGCGCTCGTGCGCCGCATCGCGCGCGGTATACACGGTTACCGATATAAGCACGCTGTCGCCTGCCTTTAAATCCTTTATTTTATCCTTCGTAAAAGGAGTAGTTATTCTCTTTTCCATCTGCTATTCCTCCAAAAAATCCTCTACGCTGTTTAAAATATATTCGGCGTTCAAGCTTTCAAAATAGGGTCTTGCCTTTTTTCCTTGTATGCCCGTCAACACCGCGCAGAAATCCGCACCCATCGCCTTGGCGGCAAGTATATCCGCACCCGCATCGCCGACGACAAGCGTTGTTTTAATTTTTTCCTTATCGTAATCGCCGTCTACAAGCCTCTTATCATCGTAATCGGTGCCGTAAAGCGCCTTTAGAAACATATATGGGTGCGGCTTTGTAAGCGTGTTATTGTCAAGAGAGCGTTCCGCCGCTACGACATGGTCGTAATTGCACAAGCCGTCAGCGGCAAAATATTGCTTTATTCCCCAATCCGTAACAGGCTGTATCATCTCTATATAAGGTCTGCCGGTACCGGTGCATATGCGCTTATTTTCGCCGAGCAGCCGCAGCACCTGTATCAGACGGTCCTTTTTTACTATAGGCTCCTCCCTGTAAAGAAGTCCTGTCTTGCCTGTGTTCATGGGCGGATAGCCGAATCTTTCCTCGAATAATTCATCACCCAAAAACCACATCTGAAAAATATCCCGCATCGTGCGCCACATAATCTCGTTGCGCCTTAGCCAATTATAGTCAAATCCGGTTTTCTCATGACAGAGCTTTGCGAGCCTGTCGTACTCATCAATTATATTATCGGACAGATTTTCCGCGTATCGCAGCACTGCGTCAAAATCGCCCCAACCGTCCTTTCCCCCGCATATCCACGATATCAGAACGGTCACATAACCCAGGTCCCAGTTGGAATTTACTCCCTTGCCCTTTAACACGCTTATAAGGCTATCGTTTGAAAAAACCTTTTTCCGTATTTGTGCCATATTTTCGGCACATTTGGCAGAGTTTATCTTCTTCCCGCCGATATAATGAAGATATTCCCACACCGTAAGCGCGGCGCAATTCCAGTAATTCTGCTCGCTTGTTATAACGCCGTCCATATCGAATATAACCGTATCGTATTTGTCCAGAAATTTTGCCAGTTTCATATATTCTCCTATGCCGTAAAAACTACGGACAAAACCGTACCGGTTTTGTCCTCTTTGTTCTTGGGTGCTCGAGGCACAGCCTCGAATAAAAATCATTTTTGACGACATGCGCGTCAAAAATGGCTTAAAACCTAAAGTTTCGACGCAAAGAGGAACTTTTGGGTTTTTCTTTTAAAATAGTTGAAAAAAGCGTTTTAAAAAAAACGCTTTTTCGCTGTCGACTATTATGTCGACAGCCTTAGGACACTAAATTTTAGTGTCCCTTTTTAGTTTACTACTATTCTATTACCCAGTCTATCTTTCCCGCGACGCCGCTTGTCTTTCCCTTGCGGCTCTCGCTTACCTCAAACGTTCTGTTTAGAGCGCTGCCGAAAGCGCGGTATATTGCCTCCCAGATATGATGTCCGTTATGTCCCTTTAAAAGGTCAATATGAAGCGTACACATAGCGCCCTGCGCGAATCCCTCAAGGAATGTTTCCAAATCCTCTTTGTCCATTCCCTCGACCTTTTCGCTAAGCTCGATTCCGTGATAGTCAATATTGCAATACGCTCTCGATTCAAAGCTTAACGCGCACTGCGCCTTTGCCTCGTCTATAATTCCTATCGCGTCGCCAAAGCCTCTCGCGCCGTCCGTGCGGTCTATATATTCCTTTGCCGCCTTGCCCAGCGCAATCCCCAAATCCTCACAAATAACGTGAGTCAGAACAAACTCATCAAGCTTTAAGTCAACATCAATATTGACATCGGCGCGCCACGCTATATGCTCAATCATATGATTGAGAAACGGTATCGGAGTTTTTATATATTTTCTGTAATCCTTTTTCAGCGGCGCAAAATCAAGCGTCACATTCATTTCGGATTCGGTTGTTTTTCGGGTAACATTTATTTTATCCATTACTTTCTCTCTTTCACTGCCAATCCGTGTGTATCAAAACCCTCTACCTTTGCGAATCTGTACGCGTATTCTCTTACATTTTCAAAGCCGTCCTTTGATGTGTATCCCACCGATGAACGCTTTAAGAAATCCTGCACCGATACGG
>JAJBTG010000222.1 GCA_020860985.1 Oscillospiraceae bacterium | reverse complement strand
CGCTGCCGTTTACGTATCCTGCAAGTATTAAAACCGTCTGAATCCATTCAAAAAATATACCGCCTAAAAGCAAAGCAAAGACCTCCTTTTAAATTGATGGGAAAATGGTCAAGCGGTAACGCGCTCTTCTCATTGTGCACATTTATATATTAATATGAAGATATGCTTCGGAAAGTGACGGAGCAGATGTCCGTAAATCATCATGCCGTGTACCATTATAAATTTAGGATAGAAGTGCGGTCTGCCCGCCTTATCTAATCTAATGGAGTGCGCAAAGCGGAAAATTGAATTAAAAATAAAAAAAAAACGGACGTCCTGCGCGGACGTCCGAACCGCAGAGAAGCTGCGGTATTAAGGCAAAAAAATCAACTTGACGATATTATTTAAAGCAAAGCTCCGTCTGTATCGCGTCAATCAGTCGAGGATTCCTCCTGCTCCTCCTCGGTATGCTTTTTGTATGTGCTTGACGGCATTGTTTCCGTTTCGAATACCTCGCCGTTTACATAAACGGTGCGGGTGGTACGGACGATTGTATCGCCGTTTGAAGAATATGAGGTTGAATTGTTTATTTTAACCTCACGGCTCGGCTCCCATGCGGTACCGATAAGCGAAAACGTTATCTGACCGCCGCTTGTGTACGCCGAAATCTTTATCGGATAATCGGTATTATTCGAGAACTTGAAATCGGGACCGTTATCCGCAACCGTAGCGTCCTGACCGTTGGGTACATATGACACGGTAAACATATGATTTGTTCTTGAAACGACCGTTAAATCCGCGTAGAGAACGGCGTTGTAAAGAGTGGAGCTTACCTGGCAGGTTCCGCCGCCGATACCCTCTACCGTCTTACCGCCGACATATTCCGGAGCGGTTGAGAAGCCGTTTGCAACGGTTCGCTTGCCGACGGTATCGTTAAAGGAGAATACCTCGCCGGGAGCAAGAACCTTTCCGTTTATAAGACTTGCCGCGCGCGCGACGTTTGACGCGCGGTTAGCGGTGGACGAGGCGAACGATGTCGAGTATGACGCCAATGTGGATGAGAACAGCTTGGAGCTGAGCATATCCGATGTGATACTCGGGTACGAAATATAATAAGGAATTTCTATAGGACCGCCGCCCTCCGTAACATTGGCGAGCAGCTGAGCAGCTTCATCCTTATCGATATATCTGCCGTTTGTTTCCTCAACTATATTAACCTTATTGTCCTCAACCGTATAATACGCATCGATGGGGTCCTTATAAACCAATAAATCGAAGTCCTCAACCGTAAGCTCGGCGGGCGGTGCGGAGGCGAGGCTCACATGGATATTTGTAAAGGATTCATTCTTTACCGCATCCGAAACCTCGGCGGCGGCAGTATCGGGGTTGCCGTCATATCCGGTGCTTCCGGGCCATACTACTGTTTTTTCGTCGTCGAGAATTTCCACATAGTGGTTGCTGTGCTCGCCGAATATTTGAACTCCGAATTCGTTAAGCTTCTCTTTAAGCTTTTCCTCGTCAACCGTGGCTACGGGTATTATTTCATGCTTGTTTACAAGCAGTATAAACGCGGTCATACCGTCTTTAAGCTTGTTTCCGGTCTTTCCGAAATCAATTGCCTTTTGAGCGGTTTCCTCGGGGTAGGCGGTAAGATTAATGTCAAGCCCTTCAATCGTAAAGGTCTGACCGTTGCAGCCAAGTGAAATCTGCTGATTTTCAAACAAATATGTCTGCTCTATTTCTTTGAGCGCTTCATCATATGTAAGACCGCTCACGTCAAGATTTTCTATAAATACTCCCTTTGAAATTGTATCCGTCGGCAGAGTTACTATGCACGCGGCATAAACTATTATAAATATCGCCGCTATGGAGCCTATCGCGATAAGAAATCCTTTAAGGACTTTATTTCTGAATATGCTTCGTTTCCGTTTTGGAGTGTTTCCCGAAAAATCGGGAAGCTCAATATCGTTTATATTTTCAAGCTCCTCGCGAGTTGGCAGGGGTAAATCCACGGTTGATTCAAAATCATCCTCTCCGTCACTGTCATCTGAGGAGCTGCCGTCGGTTTCGGCGTCCGCGCCGCCTTGATTGTTATCGATGCTTTCGCCGGAGCTGTCCGATAAAGCTTCCGGCTCGGAATCTTTATCGGTATTTTCATCATTACTGTAAGCCACGCTGTCCGCGACCTCAACAGGCTCGCGGCTGTCCTCGGCTTCTGCGGAGGCTGTTGTTTCGTTTTCGTCTATGTTGTCGTAATTCACGTTAAGTCCCTCTCTTTCTTAGTAAAAAAGCGTCCGAAATCATCCAGATAATCCGAATAAACCCTCATAAAATCAATAAAATGACCGCTTTTTAAAAGCAGCTTAAATGCTTTTTCGACATTCCTTACAAAGTCGGCGTCGAAATCCTCGAGATACAAGTGCTTTGCAAGAGGGCAAATTCCTCTTGCGCGCGGGTCGGTTATGATTTCAAGCTTGCCATCCGCGTTGAGATACGGGGTAAGCGGGAAAATTCTGCACGCGAGCGGACGCTGGTATCTGTCGCACGCACCCGAACACATTGCAATTTCCACATTATAACGTTTTCCGTTATGAGTATATGATAAATCTGTTTTGTCAATTTTAATCCATTCGGGATTAAGCAGCTTATAAACGGCGCTTTCACCCGGGAACAACAGCATTCCGCTGTCG
>JAJBTG010000103.1 GCA_020860985.1 Oscillospiraceae bacterium | reverse complement strand
CATATACGGAGAAGGGTTTATAAGTCGAAGCGCGCGGTAGGTATTAAACGGACTTACGGAGGTTTCGACCGTAAATCTCTGCGAAAGCACAACCTGGAAAATATCGCCGTTTTTGATATATTCCTTAGCCTTTTCGACATTGGCGCAGAACTGCTCCTTAGTCACGTTTGAAACCATCTTTGATACGGAGCGGTATTCGCGGGTTTCCTTTTCTTGCAGCTTCGACAAATCCGCCATTTCTCTCTGAATGTCAAGTATTCGCCCCGCCGCCTTATTGTACTGGCGTTCAATGTCACCGCCGACATGAATGTTTACTATAATAACAATTTTCTGACGCTTATGGTCAAACGCGATAATTTCATCCATGAGCATGAAATGCATATCGGGAAGATTCAAATCATCGGGATTTATGTCGGGTAAATTCTCATACTGTCGGATAATATCGTAGGCAAAAAAGCCGACAGCTCCGCCGTTAAACGATGGGATATCCGGAAGTTTCGGCGCTTTATAGCGCGTCACAATCTTTTCAAGCTCTTCCATCGGCTTTCCATTATATGTATCTGTTTTACCGGTATAATCGGTCACGGTAATCTCATCGCCAAGGCTTTTAAAGCTTATAAAGGGATTTCTTCCTATAAAAGAATATCTTGCCGTAACCTGACTTTCTCCTATACTTTCAAGCAGAAAGCAATCCTTTTCCGTCTGCATACGCTTGAACACGCTTATCGGCGTGTCCATATCGGCATAGCACTCAACCGTAAGCGGAATAATATTATATTCCGCCGACAGTTCTCTCACCTCATCAACACTTAAATTAAACATAATAATCTCCGTTCCGCCGCCCCGCTTCGGCACATTATATATATATCTTATCGGCGGGGTAATCATGATAAGAGTAAGTCGCTGTTTTGGGAATCCTTTACGAAAAAATTCCAACGCCGCATCAGGCTTTGCCGACGACTTAATTTTTCCACGCCGATTTTTCCGATTGCCCCGTAACAGATAAAAAAAGCCTTTTTCAACATCTGAAAAAGACATAGAAATATCCAATATAAATCTAAGCTCATCTCATCTGTTAAAATCTCAACTCATCTAAACTGTGTTTATTATATCAAACATTTAACGTATTGTCAACTGTTTCTTTTCAGCTTTTTCGTTTGACATACAAATCATCAAAATGTAAACAAAGGGCGCGCAACACCGTCATTCGGTATTGCGCGCCCAATAAAAGCTTTATTAAATTTAATTACTTAATCATGCTTGCAACTTCGTCAGCAAAGTTTTCTTCTTTCTTTTCAAGACCTTCGCCTGTTTCAAAACGAACGAACTGCTTTATCTTAATATCGCCAACGCTTGCAACGTACTTAGCGACATTTTCCTTGTTTTCAGCCTTTACATATTCCTGCTCAAGCAGACATACTTCCTTAAATTCCTTTGCAAGACGACCTGTAATCATCTTTTCAATAATGTTGTCCGGCTTTGAAGCATTCTTCGGGTCGTTCTTCAGCTGAGCGATAAGGATTTCCTTTTCGTGATCCTTATAATCCTGCGGAATATCATCGCTTGAAAGATACTTCGGGTTAAGAGCCGCAACCTGCATAGCGACATTTCTCAGGCACTCCTTAACCGCATCGTTGTTTTCAGCTTCCGCTTCAACCAATACGCCTATTTTGCCTGCCGCGTGAATATATTCAACAACAGCGCCTGTTGTTTCGATTCTTGCGAAACGTCTGATGTTCATGTTCTCGCCGATTTTCGCGATTTTTGCTGTAAGCATTTCGCCAATCGTTGTGACGCCGCACTTCATTTCCTTTAGTGCCTCAACGTCAGCGGGGTTTTCCTTTACGACCGTTTTAGCTATATCTGTAACAAATTCCTGGAATTCGTCATTCTTAGCGACAAAGTCGGTTTCCGAGTTAACCTCTACCAATACGCCGACATTACCGTCAATATAAGCCTTAACAATACCCTCCGACGCAATTCTGCCCGCCTTTTTAGCGGCGGTCGCAAGACCTTTTTCTCTCAAAAATTCAACCGACGTATCCGTATCACCGTCTGGTTCCGTAAGAGCCGGCTAACAGTCCAGCATGCCGCAGCCTGTCATCTCTCTTAACTCTTTAACATCTTTAGCTGTAAATGCCATTGTTCATATCCTCCTTAATTATTCCTCAACCGGCTCTTCTGCAGCTTCCTCGGCAACCGCATCCTCGCCCTGTCTGCCCTCGATAATAGCGTTTGAAATTGTTGACGCGATGAGCTTTACCGCTCTGATAGCATCGTCATTACCCGGAATTACATAATCAATCTCGTCCGGATCGCAGTTTGTATCAACGATAGCGACTACCGGTATACCAAGCTTCTTAGCTTCGGAAATAGCAATCTTTTCCTTTCTCGGGTCAACAACAAACATAGCGCCCGGAAGCTTCTTCATATCCTTGATACCGCCAAGGTACTTTTCAAGCTTATCTCTCTGAGCCTTGAGCTTAATAACTTCCTTTTTGGGAAGAACGTCAAAAGTACCGTCCTCTTCCATCTTATTAATCTGGAAAAGTCTTTCTATTCTCTTCTGAATTGTCTTAAAGTTTGTGAGCATACCGCCGAGCCATCTTGCATTTACATAGTACATACCGACTCTTTCAGCCTCTTCCTTGATTGAGTCCTGAGCCTGCTTCTTTGTACCTACGAAAAGAACATCC
>JAJBTG010000120.1:268-2716 GCA_020860985.1 Oscillospiraceae bacterium | reverse complement strand
TTTATCAAAGGCTCATATTTTTGCATTTTCCAAGGATAATCTTGAATAATGTATGTGGCTCGATGCCGAAGATGTTCTATTTGAAAGGGACAAACTTGAGCTCATTGAATTAAAGCGTAACCTTACCGCAGATGTAGTGATGATGAAATATAACGCCGCGTTTGACGAAAACGGCAGTCCTTCATTCACCTACTACCGCGAACGGATTGTAAAAAATCACATGGGCTTCCTTTGGGAGGGTGCCGTTCATGAGGTTATTGTACCTCGCGGAGATATAATTTATTCAGACATCGCCATCGCTCATAAATCGGCGAAGCAGGGTTACAGCGACAGAAACTTAAAAATATTTCAAAAAATCCTCAAAGAGCGAAAGATTCTCAGTCCGCGTGAAAAATTCTATTATGCGCGCGAGCTTTATTATCACGAAGATTTCGGAAAAGCAATCGAAACTTTTGAAAGCTTCTTGAGCGGGGGAAAGGGTTGGATTGAGAACAATATCGAGGCGTGCAGACTTACCGCGTTTTGCCATTACCGTATGGGAAACCGAAAAAATGCGCTTTATTCCCTTTTTAAAAGCTTTGAGTACGACGCGCCGAGAGCGGAAATATGCTGTGATATAGGCAGTCATTTTATGGATGACGGCAAATATCAAAATGCAATTTTCTGGTTTCAAACAGCTCTTTCCTGCCGTCAAAATCCGCAGTCGGGCGGATTTGTTTCAATCGATTGCTACGGCTTTATCCCGTGTATCCAGCTCTGCGTGTGCTACGACCGACTGGGCAACTACAAGCTTGCGGAGGAATATAACGAGCTTGCGGGTTCCTTTAAACCCGAGGCTGAAGCTTATTTAAGCAATAAGATTTATTTCAGGGAGAGATGATTAATGAATTATTATAATGGTCTTACAGATGATTCCGCAAATTGCGGTTGTGAAAGAAACAGATGCGACAGCTGTTGTTGCTGCCGCGGAGCAACAGGCGCCACCGGCGCTACAGGCGCGACGGGTGCCACAGGTGCTACAGGCGCTACCGGTGAAGTAATAGGTATACTCGGCCCTACCGGTCCCACAGGTGCAACGGGCGCTACAGGTGCTACAGGTACCGGCGCGACAGGCGCTACCGGTCCTACAGGTCCTACAGGCGCAACGGGTGAAACGGGCGCTACAGGTCCTACAGGTCCTACAGGTCCTACAGGTCCTACAGGTCCTACAGGTCCCACGGGCGCTACCGGCGCTACAGGTGAAGCAGGATTAGCTGCTACTCAGCTATATGCCGCCTATTCCAATATTGCCGAGGACGCCGAAACCATCACCGACGGTACGGCTGTACGTTTCCCCACGACTGTAAACGACAATACCGCAGACATCGAAATCGAGCCTGACAGCCGTCAGATTATCAGTCTTTCGGGAGGAACGTCGGGTCACACCTATCTCATCAATTTCATGGTGACGGGTCAGAGTATGGATTCAGGCGTGCTTCTGAGAATTAACGGCGCCGAGCGCCCCGAAACACGCGCCACCTTTGACAACGGATGCAAAAAAGCCTCCTATAACACATTTAACAGCACCTATATAAGAGAGGTTCCGGCGAACACCACCGATAAATTAGAGGTAGTTGTTGACGGCGGCCCGATTACTCTGTACCCCACGTCAAGCGGAACTACAATTACAATAGTGGAAATTTTATAACTAAAAGTAAGATGTCCCCCGCCTCTATAGGCGGCAGGTTCCATTTACTTTTTTCAGTGGCGGTACGATCCTCCACTGAAACGTTGAATGACGGGGCAAAGCCCCTTATTGAAAAAACGAACAATTAAAAAAGCATCCGAATGTACCCGCCACCAATCGCCGGATTTTAGCTCCGATCCTCGGGAGCCGGTACAAAAAATGCTTTTTCGGTTTGGCATACCGCGTTTCGCAGTATGCCTTTATTTATGCGCAAACGCCAAGTCCAGTTTGCAGAAATATTCCTCTTTGTTTATTTTATAACGCTCCGCCGGTTCGGGGCCGCAGCTGTTTGAACCTATTCCGCTTTCGAGCATATTTAAACAGATAACCGAGCAGCCGCACTTTTCAAGCTCAAAATTATGCTTTTTTTCGCATAATTCCTCCTGCGTGTATTCGGAAAAATTAAATGAAAAATCTCCGTCCGCACGAATTATAAATGTGTCGGATTTAAACTCCGCGTAACGGCAGCCGCAATGACTTCCGTTTTCCTGCGGCTTTACATAATCCTCGTGCATATCGGAAATATTCGCTTCAAACCGTCCGACATAGGACGCAAGCTTTTTATCCGAATAGCTTTCATACGGTCCGAATCCGTAATACGCGCACTTATCGAATTTATCCGAAACAAACGCGCGAAGTCCGATTCTCGGCAGATACGGCATATCGGGATTTTTCTTAAATTGTGCTTCAAGCGTTATTTTGCCGTCCGCAAAAATATTCCA
>JAJBTG010000120.1:0-258 GCA_020860985.1 Oscillospiraceae bacterium | reverse complement strand
TTTTATTTCAAGTATCTGCTGAATATGCGCCGCCGCAACGGACACGCTGCTTTCAATCGCAATGCCGATTTCGCACGCTTCGCCGCCGTTTTTCGCCTTGTCATAAATGACCGATTCAACCGCATCGAAGCCTCGGTAAACCGCGCGGTCATATCCCGTGGCGCGCCACGCGTTTACAATATTTCTGTCGTTATCGGTGGGTGCGCGGAAAATATTCCATTCCATCGGCTTTTCAAGTATTTCCGAACCGTCCATGGA
>JAJBTG010000042.1 GCA_020860985.1 Oscillospiraceae bacterium | reverse complement strand
TTTTATGTAAACTAAAATAACGGAAATTAAATCAATGCAGAGAACAGATATGCCCTCTGTATTTGTTTTACACAATTTATTTTTTCAAGGTGCCAAGACTTGCGGCTTTAAGATAAGCGTTAATAAATCCGTTAAGTTCGCCGTCCATGACTGCGCCTATGTTGCCCATTTCATAGCTTGTGCGCAGATCCTTGACCATGGTGTAGGGCTGAAACACATATGAACGAATTTGACTGCCCCAACCATTCTCCATTTGTACGCCCTGAATATCGGCGATTTTTTCTTTTTGCTGCTGCTCGGCAAGCTCTACGAGCTTTGCTTTAAGCATTTTCATCGCGTAATCCCTGTTCTGAAACTGCGAGCGCTGAGTTTGGCACGACGTTACAATTCCGGTGGGAATGTGGGTAAGTCTTACGGCGGAGCTTGTTTTATTGATATGCTGACCGCCCGCGCCGCTTGAACGGAAGGTGTCCATTTTAATATCCTCGGGACGTATATCGATTTCTATACTGTCATCGAGGTCGGGCATAACCTCGATTGAAGCGAAAGAGGTCATGCGCTTTCCGGCGGAGTTGAACGGGGAGATACGAACAAGGCGATGCACGCCCTTTTCCGCCTTTAAATATCCGTAGGCGTTGAGTCCGTCAACCTCAATCGTACAGCTTTTAATTCCCGCCTCATCGCCGTCGAGCGAGTCAAGAACGGTAACCTCGTAGCCGTTTTTCTGCGCCCACATCTGGTACATTCTGATAAGCATCTGACACCAGTCCTGCGCCTCTGTTCCGCCCGCGCCGGAATGGAATGTCATGATAGCGTTTGACTTATCGTATGGTCCGCTTAAAAGTGTTTCGAGCGTCATTTTTTCGAGTGTGGAATGTATTTCGCTGACAGCGGCGGTAACGTCGCCGAGCATCCCCTCATCGTTTTCCTCATCGGCGAGGTCGATTAAAACAAGGGTGTCCTCCCAAAGCGATTTCAAGCTGTCAAATGCGGCGACCTTGTCCTTAAGCTGCTTTGTCCTTTGCAGGATTTTCTGTGAATTTTCCATATCGTCCCAAAATCCCGGCTCCGCGCTCTGCGCTTCTAATTTTTCCGCTTCCTCCATTGCTCCGGCAATGTCAAAGTGAATCCCTCAATTCGTTTATGTTATTCTCCAGACCTTGTAATTCAAGTCTGTACTGTTCGTATTCCAACATAATTTATCACTTCTTTCTTAAAAAATTATTCTATATCCTTTCGACGCTTTTCGTTATGCGTCATTTTTATAATCATCTGACTGTCAACCTCGTCGTCGGGTCTTTTCATAATTTTGTACTTTATCAGGCGGTATATTTTGTGAATAACAAATGCCGCAAATCTGATTAAAATTACAATACCCGCCGCCCAAACGGCTACTTCTCCGAGCATATTATCCGGTCTTTCGCCCGCGTCGACATACACCTGCGGATTCGTAGACAGCACAAACACGCCGAAAATAAATACGGCGATGATAATAATTCCCATGATTTTATAACGGCGCATTTCACTATCTCCATTTCAATTATTCGTTTTTGCCGCAGCAATGTTTATATTTCTTTCCGCTGCCGCAGGGACAGGGGTCGTTTCTGCCGGGCTTTTTCTTTGACTTTTTCGGCTGATTGCCGAGCGAACCGTCGCCGCCGGTATCAATCGGTTTAGCTACCTGCTCGCGCTCGATTTTTGTTCTCGGCATAGCGAACAGAATATATTTTACGGTGTCGCGCTTGATTGATTCAAGCATACCCGCATAAAGCTCACTGCCGACATTTCTGTATTCAACCACCGGGTCATGCTGACCGTAAGCCTGCAAACCGATTTCGCGCTTAACGTGTTCCATTTCGTCGAGGTGGTCCATCCATAGCGTATCAACCACGCGCAGCATAATTACGCGTTCAAGCTCACGCATATTCTCACCGAAGATTTCCTCCTGATCGTGATAGCGCTTCTCGGCGATTTCCATAAGCATATCCTTAACGTCGTTTCGTGTGATTATCTCAAGCTCGTCTTCGGGAATTGCAAATTCACCGTTCGCGCGGAGCGTGTTGTTCGCAAACTCCGTAAGCGCGCGGATGTTCCAGTCCTCGGGGATTTCCGAAATTCCTATATAATCATCGAGAGCGGTGTCGATAACCGATTCAATCATACCTTTTATTGTGCCGCTGATGTCCTCACCGTCAAGCACCTGCTGACGCTGTGCGTAAATAATTTTACGCTGCTCGTTCATAACCTCGTCGTATTGAAGTACGTGCTTACGGGAATCAAAGTTGCGGCTTTCAAGATTTTTCTGCGCGTTCTCAATTGCGTTTGTGAGCATCTTTGCTTCAATCGGTTCGTCCTCTTCAAGACCGAGAGCGTTTACCATGTTCTTAACCTTTTCACTGCCGAAGATACGCATCAAATCGTCGGCGAGCGAAAGGAAGAAGCGTGAAGCTCCGGGGTCGCCCTGACGTCCCGCACGGCCTCTTAGCTGATTGTCGATACGTCTTGATTCATGACGCTCGGTGCCGATTATAAACAAACCGCCGAGCTCGCGAACCTCATCCTGTTCGGGCTTTAGCTGTGCCTTGAATTTTTCGTTAAGCTCGGTAAAGGTTTTTCTCGCGTTGATAATATCCTCGTTGTCGGTATCGCCGAATCCGGTAGCCTCCGCGATTAATTCCTCGCTGAAGCCCTGCTTTGCCATTTCGTGCTTCGCCATATAC
>JAJBTG010000277.1 GCA_020860985.1 Oscillospiraceae bacterium | reverse complement strand
GTATAGAGCGTATATCCCACTATCAAATCGCTCGCCTCAACCGCACGCCTTGCGGCAATAGTCATTCCGTCCATGCCGCCCGCGCCAAAGCCGACTATATATAATTTCATCCTCTACCTCCCGGCATCAAAATCCAATTCCGTATCCTGCCTGCCCAATGCAAACGTCACTCCGTTTTTAATCGTTTTCTTCACAATTAATTTTGCGCCGGCGGCCGCGACGCTGCGTTCACATACATTGTCCGCGCCGACTGTTTTTTTAACAAATTCGGAAACTGTAAAATCCCCGCTTTGAGCCATAAGCTGTTCCGCGCTGTAGGTTTTGAACGGTATCTCCCACGAATCCGCAAGGCTCAAAATCGCCGCCTCATCGCGCTTTACGTCTATGCTCGCTATCATGCACACTGCCCTTGGGCTTATCTCATGTGCTGCCAAAAGGCTTTCCGCCGCTAAGCGCACGTCGGTAATTCCTTTTTTGCATCCTATCCCTACAACAATATTTTTCGGGATTAAATTCAGCGTTGTTTTGAAAGGCTTTTTTTGAGCGTTATGCGATATACAGATTCCGATTTCCGAATCTTCCGTTAATTCCTCCGGCGGATTTTTATACGGAAAATCGGAATAAATCCCGATTTTCTTTCCCTTCAAAATTTCAGCGGAAATCAATTTTGCGATTTCCATATCGTCGATATACAAATTATTTTTCGACGCGAACACATCAACCGCGAATTTATTATTTATATCCGTCGCGGTCGTAATAACCGGCGTTCCGCCCGTTATCACGGCGACTTTTTCCGCGAGAGCGTTGGCGCCGCCTATATGCCCTGACAAAATCGGAATTGCAAATTTGCCGCGCTCATCGAGAACCACAACCGCTGGGTCGAGAAGCTTGCTCCTTATATGGGGCGCGATTGCGCGAACCGCTATTCCGCACGCGCCTACAAATATAAGCGCGTCATTTTTGCAAAACTCCTCCGTTACCAATTTATTCAAATCGGCAAACGGCTCTAATCCGTCGCTCACATATTTTTCAAATACATATCCCGCCGCTCCCGTTTCCTTTTGCAGCAACCTCACTATCCTTGCGCCGTTTTCCGTAAAGGCTATTGCGGCAATCTTCATTCCGTTACCCCTTTTCTGAATCCGGTTGTGAATGATTTATCATACAGCTTTGAAAGCGAATAATCATTCCCCAGAAAATCTCCCACTGTTATCAGGGCAGTTTTAGTTATCCTGTTTTTTCGCGCTGTTTCATTTAGTGTCCCCACGGTACAGCGACAGATTTTCTCGTCCTCCCATGTCGCCTTGTAAACAATCGCCGCGGGAGTTTCCGCGCTGTAGCCGCCGTTTATCAATTTTTCGGAAAGCCTTTCAAGCATCCCCGTGCTTAAAAAAATCACCATGGTTGCGTTATGCGCGGCAAGAAGTGAAATATCCTCCTTTGCCGGAACAGGGGTTCTGCCCTCCATTCGAGTAATAATCACCGTCTGCGAAACGTCGGGAAGCGTATATTCCGCTTTAAGACTTGCTGCCGCGCCGCAAAGGGACGATACTCCCGGACAGATTTCATACGGTATTCCCAAGTCAATAAGCCTGTCCATCTGCTCACGAATTGCGCCGTAAATACACGGGTCGCCGGTATGCAGGCGCACTATGGTTTTTGTGTCCCCCGCTTTCATCACAGCGATTACTTCATCGAGTGTCATACTCGAGCTGTCATATATTTCCGCCGTTTTAGCGGCATAATTGAGCAATTGGGGATTTACAAGCGAGCCGGCATAAATAATAATATCCGCTTTTTCGAGAAGCCTCATTCCGCGCACCGTTATTAAATCCGCCGCGCCGCTTCCCGCTCCGACAAAATATACCATTTTATTCCTCCGATACAACACGCGGGACATTTACTGTCCCTTGATTTTCCTTAGGATTTCATCCGCGCATGAGGTTTTTCCCAAAATTCCGAATTTGTCCGAAAACATCACCGCCCCGATCTCCATTTTTGTTCTTCTTCTTAAATAATAATCTATGCGATTCATCAATATATCAATAGTTTTAGTGTCCCTGATTTTTTCAAAAGCCTCATCGGTTGTAACGCATCCGAGCAGCTCAGCCGCGTTTTCGCAACCCGCAAGATATGCGCACAGCGCGAGCGTTTCCATCCGTCCGTCGGCATAGCGCGAATGAGTGTTCATAATTCCGCTGCCCAGCTTTACCAGCTTGCCTATATGCCCTACAAGCAGCAGAGTGGAAAATCCAAGCTCCTCGGCGAAATCTATGGCGTCGCCGATAAAATTGCTGCATTTGACGGCATTGCTTATATCAAGCTCTGATTTTAAAAATCGCTCGCCGTAATTCCCGGGAGTGATAACGACGTATTCGTTTCCGTCAAACCGCCGCATTTTAAGCTCAAGATAAATCGTGTCAAGAAGCGCCTTTTCGCTCATCGGCTCGACGATTCCGCTTGTGCCCAATATGGAGATTCCTCCCTCTATTCCCAAATTCGGATTAAAGGTTTTTTCCGCAAGCCGCTCGCCGCCCGGCACGGAAATCTCAACATCCAACCCTCCGAAATATTCAAACCTATCCATAATTTCCGCAACGGCATTTTTTATCATTTTACGCGGAACGCTGTTTATCGCCGCGTTTCCCACAGGCTGATCAAGTCCGTTTTTCGTAACTCTGCCCACTCCCTCGCCGCCGTCTATGCTAATACCTCCGGCAGTCCTTGTCAC
>JAJBTG010000059.1 GCA_020860985.1 Oscillospiraceae bacterium | reverse complement strand
ACGGTATTCACATACGGCTGACCGCTTGCGTTCCAGCCGTTCGCTCCCGCCTTGCTTGTTCCGGGATTGCTTCGGCACTGCGAAATCGTGGTTTCCGAAAGAACATTTTCTCCGCCTATGCGTATTTCATTAAAGTTATAGCCGCCGCCCGTAAGCTTAAGCGCGACAAGCTCGTTGCCGTCCGCGTCGTTTAATACAAAGTCATTCTCCTTGCCGTTGTTTTCCCAACCGGCGAACATAGTAAATGTTAATCTGAATTTGTCATTTGTTGTAAGCGTTACAGGCTCCGAAAGAGTCGCCGTTGCCGTGGATTTTACCGGCGCGAATACATTGCCGTAACGGTCAAGACCGGAATCGAATACCACGTTTCCGCCGTCCGATATAGAACCGGTTGAGGCTTCAAAAATATAATCATTGCCCTCAAAGTCATCTGTGAAATCGGACAAATCCGTAACCTGCGGTTCAATCATACTAACTGCCGAAGTCGCCGGTTCCATCTCATCCTCCCATACAAAGAGCTTAAACTCGGCATCCGTAAAGTCACCCGAAATTGTTTTCTCGGATTCGTTAATCGTAACGCATTGCAGCACATTATCGCTATCGTAAACCGCAAAATATTTATAGTAATCCTTTAATTCATCCGACACATTATAAGCATATGAAAGCTCTGTTGCCGATGCCTCAAACTTAGTAACCTCCGCCGGAGCCTCCGAAGATATTTCACCCTCAATCAGAAATTCGGCAATATTTGCCATATTCTCTGTGTTCGTGTATCTGTAATACCTGTACGGTGTTTGGCTCGCAAGCTCGTCCGCGGTTATAGTTGTATATTCGTCCGACGGAATAGCGGTTGTTATTTTATACAAGTCCGTCCAAGTAATAGCGTCGTTGGAGCCTTGCACCGTGCCGCCAACGGTTCTTGCAACATAGCTGTCACCGCTTCTTGCGGCAAGCTTTATTTCGCTTACCTTATATCTTTCGCCGTAATCATACTGTACCCAGCCGCCCGTTGTGCCGTCAAAATATGTGGAGAAATCACCGTCGGCAACCTGCGTATAGTCCGCGCTGTCCGCCGGTGCGCTCGAATCGTTGCCCCATGACGCGGTACCGGTCAGAACGTAATTGGGAACCTCAAAGGTCTTTGAGGTGGTAAAATCATCGACTGTCGCGTAGATTGTAACGGTTCCGCTCTTAAGCGCGGTAACGGTTCCGTCCTGCGTTACAGTCGCGACGCTTTCATCTGAGGACGACCATACGATTGATGAATACTCCAAATTCGATTCAACGGACAGGTTTACCGATGAGCCGAGCTTTATCTGACTGCCGCCGCCTGTAATTACTGCGTAATCCGTTGCGCCCGTGCCCTCAACAACGTATGTTGTAACGGTACCCGCCTTAAGCGTTGTTGAAATCTTTTTATCCTCGAGAGTTGCCTCACCCTCTATTTCCGCCCAATGCTCGGCGCTGTCGCCGGTAAGGTTGTTTGAGCGTATTTCCTGCACGGTGTCGCCCACGGAGGTGAACGCCGAAAGGTCAAATGTGTACTTCACGTCGGAAGATGAGGAGTTAAGCGCGACAATTTTTATATCACCCGTTGTTTTGTTATACGCCGCAAGGGTGCTGTCCGACGATGCGATTATAGTGTCGCCCGGCTCTATGTATCTTGTGAACTGACCGAACGCGTAATACTTGTTTGCAAGATAAAGCGTTTCGGTGTCATGGTCAGCCATTCCAACGCCCCAAAGAGTGCCTGTCACGTTAAGAGTGGTGCTTGCCTCGGAATAGGTTCCGTCGGGAGTTTGGAAGCTTGAATCCTTATGTGAATCGACTATATCCCACATAACCCACGCGGACGGCATCATACCGTTCATATCGAGTATAATTCTCTGCGCCAAGCCGAAACCGTTCCAGCTGCCGTCAACCTCACTCATCCAAAGGTTCTTGCCCTCTTCCTCGGCAAGAGCTTTAAGTCCGGAGCGGTTTGAACCGCTGTAGGTATGTGTGTCTATTCTTCCGAGAGCGGCTTTGGCATTATTCTCATCTGTTTCCGAAAGCTTTCCGTAATTTGTTACGGTGCTGTCAATGCTTGTTTCGTCCATACCGGCAACAAGCACGTCTGTAAGTCCCTTAGCGTCAAGGGCTGTTCTCAACGCAGTTATCATATTCGACTGACTGTCGCCCGGGTCAAAGTGACAACCCTCCTGCTTTGCGGAGTTTGCGCCCCAATAGCTTGTGTCCGGCTCATTCATCGGCGAGTAGCTTTTGAATACTATGCCCTCATCTGCGAAAAGTGCAGTAGCATCTGCGATAAATTCCGCGAAATCATCGTACATATCGGAATTTAGGTTATCCGACGATGCTGTTTCCGCGCCGCTCGAGCAGCCGGAATTTGTCATAAAGTACGGAGCCGAGTTTGAAAATCCCTCAAAGTATAAATCGGGATTTGCTTCAAGCGCCGCCTTTGCGATATTTAATTGGTTTTGGTCATTGGAAAGGTCGTAGGTTATACTTTCCAAATCGGTTCCGTCCTCCGATACTTCAAAGGTTTCCCAAACTCCGGGAACCTTTGAATCCGAGCGCGTAATATGGTCGTGGTCGGGATCATCGCCACCGCCCAGATTATAGCTGGCAATGTCTAGGCTTAAACCCTCATCTTAGAAAAACACCTCCGCCGCCTGCTCGGTAAGCGATTCGCTGTAGCCTAATCTGTTCGCCCACCAGCAAAGAGATGTTC
>JAJBTG010000125.1:580-2766 GCA_020860985.1 Oscillospiraceae bacterium | reverse complement strand
CTCCATAATCGTCTTTTCCCGCAAAAACCCCGGCAAAAGGGCAACATTTGCGAAATCCGATTATGTGTGTATTTTCCATACCAAGTTATTCTATCACATTGTTTTCAAAAAATCAAGCATTTTTTAGCAAGTTTCGGACAAACAGCGCATTTAAAAATGCAGCTAATCAATATCAGCGGCAAAAATACAAATTAAATACTAAAAATCCCGATATATTCAGTTCGCCAAAAAGCCGCTGTGATTTTTCACAGCGGCTCGCGGCGTAATATCATTCGCCGAAATATGCTTTTTTCATTATTTCCTCGATTTCCGTTACTAAAGGAAGCTTCGGATTTGCAGTTGTACACTGATCCTCAAACGCTTTATTTGCAATATCCGGCATTTTCGCCATATATTCCTTCTCGCTTATTCCGCATTCAGCAAAGCTTTCGGGTTCATTAACCTCTTTCATAAGGTCCTTAATTGCCTTTATAAGGCTTTCTACACCCTCCTTTGCGTTCTTAGCGGGGAGTCCCAATGCCAACGCGATTTCCGCGTACTTTTCATCCGCGACAAATTTATTGTACTTCGGGAACGAAACAAATTTAGTCGGCGTTGACGCGTTGTACTCAATTACATACGGCAGTAAAACAGCGTTTGCGCGTCCGTGAGGAATATGATATTCTCCGCCTATCTTGTGTGCGATTGAGTGGTTTAGTCCAAGGAACGCATTTGTGAACGCCATACCCGCGATACAGCTTGCGTTGTGCATTTTTTCTCTTGCCTCCGCGTCCTCCGCGCCGTTTTTGTAGGCTCTGGGAAGATACTTGAATACAAGCTGAATTGCCTTTATTGCAAGACCGTCCGTGTAATCGGATGCCATAACCGAAACATATGCTTCTATAGCGTGCGTTAGAACATCAAGACCTGTGTCCGCGGTTGCCGCCTTCGGCAGTGACATAACAAACTGCGGGTCGATAATCGCCACATTAGGCGTTAATTCGTAATCGGCAAGAGGATATTTCATGTTATTCTTTTTATCTGAAATAACCGCGAAGCTTGTTACCTCCGAGCCTGTACCCGAGGTTGTCGGGATTGACACCATTCTTGCCTTGTTACCCATTTTGGGGAATTTGAATGCTCTCTTTCTGATATCGAGGAAACGCAGTCTTAACGAGTTAAAGTCAACATCCGGATGCTCATAGAACAGCCACATACCCTTTGCCGCGTCCATAGCGCTTCCGCCGCCAAGCGCGATTATTACGTCCGGCTGAAATTCATTCATCATTTGCGCGCCGCTTTTTACCGTTTCTATGGACGGGTCGGGTTCAACGTCGGAGAAGATTTCGCAGTGAACGTAATCTGCTCTCTTTCTCAGGTAATAAAGAATTTTATCAACATAGCCGAGCGTTACCATTCCGGGGTCTGTAACGATAAACGCGCGCGTTATATTTGGCATTTTCTCAAGATACTGGATTGAGTTATTTTCAAAATAAATCCTGTCGGGAACCTTAAACCACTGCATATTTACTCTCCTCTTTGCCACTCTCTTCTGATTTATAAGATTTATCGTAGTGACATTTCCGCTGACGCTGTTTCCGCCGTAGCTTCCGCATCCGAGCGTAAGCGACGGCATATTGGTATTGTATATATCGCCGATTGCTCCGTGCGATGACGGTGAGTTTACGATAAGGCGGCTTGCTCTCATAGTGTCCGCAAACTTTTGAATTATTTCATTATCATTTGCATGAATAACAGCCGAATGTCCCATGCCGTGGAACATAACCATTTGCTCGGCTCTTTCGATACCTTCTTCCTCCGAGTCCACAATGAAGTATGCGAGAACCGGACTTAATTTTTCTCTTGACAGCGGATATTCCGGACCGACTCCTTCAAGCTTAGCAAGAAGAATTTTCGTTCCCGCCGGAACCTTAACACCCGCGTTTTCCGCAATCCATGTTGCCGGCTTACCTACTATATCGGGATTTACCGCGCCCTGTTCGTTGTTTATACAATAATCGCTTACCTGTTTAATTTCATCATCCTTTAAGAAATAGCAGCCGTATTTTTTCATCAGTTTTTCAAATTTCGGAGCGATTGATTTATCAACAATAGCCGCCTGCTCAGACGCGCAAATCATACCGTTGTCGAAGGTCTTTGAAAGAATAAGGTCGTTTACCGCCTGCTCAAGGTCTGCGCTCTTGTGA
>JAJBTG010000125.1:0-570 GCA_020860985.1 Oscillospiraceae bacterium | reverse complement strand
CTTGTGAATATAGCAGGGTACGTTGCCGGGACCAACGCCCAATGCCGGCTTACCGGTCGAGTATGCAGCCTTAACCATTCCGCTGCCGCCCGTTGCGAGAACAGTCGCTACACCGGGATGATTCATAAGCGCGTTTGTGGCATCTATCGACGGATATTCAATCCACTGAATACAATTTTCCGGCGCTCCCGCCGCAACCGCTGCGTCAAGCACAATCTTTGCCGCTGCCGCACTGCACTTCTGCGCGCCCGGGTGGAATCCGAATATAATCGGGTTTCTTGCCTTAATGCTTATAAGCGCCTTAAAAAGCGTTGTTGATGTCGGGTTGGTTACGGGCGTAACGCCGCAGACAACTCCGACAGGCTCGGCAATTATTTCATAATCCTCAAGGTCATTTTCGGCGATAACGCCAACCGTTTTCTCATTCTTTATCGAGTGATACACATATTCGGTAGCGAACATATTTTTTGTTATCTTGTCCTCGTATACACCTCTGCCGGTTTCTTCAACAGCCATTTTTGCAAGCTCCATATGTTTGTCAAGTCCGGCAAGGGTCATCGCCTTTACGAT
>JAJBTG010000262.1 GCA_020860985.1 Oscillospiraceae bacterium | reverse complement strand
ATGTTGTATACTAATATGGTATTATAGATTAAATTTGTGGAGGTGTAAACATTGCCTAATATCAAGTCAGCTAAGAAGAGAGTAAAGGTAATCGAAAAAAAGACTTTGATTAACCAATCTCACAAGACAGCATTGAAGACTGCTATCAAAAAGTTTGAAACAGCAGTTGAAAACGGCGACAAGGATAACGCTCAGGCGCTATTCAACGAAGCTGCAAAGAAGCTTGACCGCGGCGTATCGCAGGGTATTCTTCATAAGAATAACGCTGCAAGAAAAAAGTCGCAGTTGGCTCTAAAGCTTGCTAAGCTAAACGCGTAATTAAACAGGCTTTTGATACGTATCTCCGAAAGTAAATGCACTTTTCGGGGATGCGTATTTTTTTATTTATGAGAAATATCGGTATTAAAACACTTGACAAATACCCTATAGGGGTATATAATTAAAAAAGAAATTCAATAAGGGGCAAGACCCTGTTGTTTAATGTTTTCAGTGGAACCCGTTGACTTTAGTGGTAAGGTTGCTCCGCAGCCTTACTACGCAGAGGGGTTTACAGGGAACATTTTAATTTAGTTATAGGAGGTTATAAAATGTTTGGATTTACAAAAAAGGAAATTATCGAAAAAACAATGCACATTGAGGGTATGCACTGCGGTCATTGCAAGGCGAATGTGGAAAAGGCTCTGAACGCTATAAGCGGGGTCAGCGCGGAGGTAGACCTTGAGAAGAAAGTTGCCGCCGTTAAGCTTGTGAAAAATGTCGTTGTCGACAAGATCAAAGAAGCGGTTGAGGATATCGGCTTAGAGGTTGTCGCAATCGACGGCTGAGAAGGATTAATCAAAAACCCTAAAGCTTTAGGCTTTAGGGTTTTCGACTGTTCTACCGTAAGCCGTCCGGCTGATACGGGATGGATAACCGCGCAGGGCTGCAGACAGTTGATTTATTGTCCGAGCGAGCGGCGTTTGATTTTTCCCGAAGTTGTTTTTTCAAATTCCTCGTCACGCATTTTAACGGTTTGAATACGCTTGTAAAGCGGCAATCCCTCGTTAATTCTGTCGATAGCGCCCTGAATAATCGACTCGGCTTCGGCGGAGCTTTCCGTTCCGGTGGCATCGGAGTTTTGAATAATTTCAGCGACAATCCTTGTATCCTTGGCATACACAACGACCTCGGAGATAACATCCTCCGCATTGATTTTTTCTTCAAGCTCCTCGGGAGAAACATTTTCTCCGCTGTTGGTTATAATAAGATTTTTAAGTCTGCCGGTTATGTATACGAATTTCACATTATCCTGCTCGACAACATGACCTATATCACCGGTGCGAAGCCAGCCGTCCTCTGTGAATGCCGCCTTTGTGTTTTCCTCGTCCTTATAATATCCCATCATGACCGACGGACTTTTCACCTGAATTTCTCCATCGACAACGCGTATATCGCAGCCTCTTGAAAGCCGTCCGCAACTGTCGGGGAAGGGGTCGCCGGGAATGCCTGTGCTGATTTTCGGTGAACATTCCGTCATTCCGTAGCCCTGACAAACATCAAATCCCATTGCCTGATACTCGGCGATTGTTTCCGGTCTCAGCGGTGCGCCGCCGGTAAATATCATATTGAAATTATTTCCGAACACCTCGCGCGCGGATTTCTTTATATCGTTGATACGTCTGTTCTTTGCCCGAACACGCTTTAAAAGCGACTCAGCAATCATCGGAACGACAATCATTGTTGTAGGTTCAAAAAGCTTCAAATTCTTTTCGAGCTTCATCATTGAATCGTTTATGCAAAGCGTGTATCCGAAGCGCAGACCGTTAAGCATATCCGCTGTCAGCGCGATTGCGTGGTTTATGGGCAGGAGTGTCAGCTTGACATCATCGGGAGTGAACTTATCATCGGAACAGAAAACGTTGTCAACCAAATTCGCATGACTTAGCATAACTCCCTTTGATACGCCGGTCGTTCCTGAGGTGTAAATTATTGTAGCGCAGTCCTCCGGCTTCGGCTCACGCTTTAATTCCGAGCTGATAAGCTGCGCGGGGCCGCCCAGCCTCGATACATTTTTCATCATCATTCTCAGCGAACGCGCATCGTCGCCGCTTTCGTCCGACTGCATATTGACTATACAATGCACATAGGGGCAGCGGTTCAATATTGCGTTAGCGTAGCCGATGTAGTTGTTGTCCAGGAATACAATGCGGCTGTCGCTGCGGCGTATAAGCGAGCATAAATCCTCAATTGAAAGCTTAGCGTCGAGCGTTACCGCGCTGCACTGCGCCGACACAATTCCGAAATATACCGCGATATACTCATATGTAGTGGTTCCTATAAGCGAAACATTGCAGGGGCCCGACGGCGACATATATGTCATCATTGAGGAAATCTGCATTGCGTCCTCTTTAAGCCGATTAAAGCTTTTTTCCTTTACAATATCGTTCTTTATGTATTTTAGGAATACCTTATCACCGAAGCGTTCCGCTGCGTCATAAAGCAAATCCTTGAGAGTTTTTATATTGTTCATGTTTCGCCTCTTACTTCTGCTTCTCAATGTAATCCATCAAATCTTTTACGGTAAACAAATTGGCAAGCTCGGTTTCGGGGATTTTTACCCCAAACTCGTCCTCAACGCCTGAGAGCATACATATAAAATCATAGGAGTTAAATCCCAAATCCTGTGAAAAATAGCTTTCCGACTTAACGTCTACGGGTTCTATGTCAACCTAATACAAAAAAATTTCAGTAAATTCTGCTAACATAATAATTTATCCTTGCTTAAATTTAATCG
>JAJBTG010000236.1:2550-2774 GCA_020860985.1 Oscillospiraceae bacterium | reverse complement strand
GATTAACGCATTCGGAATACGTCATATAGGCGAAAAGGCGGCAAAAAGTCTTTCAAAGGAATATAAAACGCTTGACAAGCTGCGGGAGGCCGCCGTTGAGGATTTGGTTTTAATTGATGATGTAGGAGAAAAAATGGCGCTTTCGGTGGTTAAATTTTTCGCGGAGCCTCAAAATATCGCATTTATCGAAAGGCTTGAAAAAGCGGGCGTAAGCTGTGTTGACG
>JAJBTG010000236.1:0-2540 GCA_020860985.1 Oscillospiraceae bacterium | reverse complement strand
GGCAGAACCTTTGTGCTTACCGGTACGCTTACAAAATACAAAAGAAGCGAAGCGTCTGCGATTATCGAGCAATACGGAGGAAAAACCTCGTCAAGTGTTTCAAAGAAAACGAGCTATGTTTTAGCCGGAGCCGAGGCGGGCAGTAAGCTTGAAAAGGCAAATAAGCTTGGCATAACAGTTATAAGCGAGGACGAATTTGAGGAGATGATAAAATGATAGCCAAAAGAGCGGAGGAAATAAAAGACGAGCTTACGGAAATCAGGCGCACACTTCACAGAATCCCCGAAACCGATTTTACGGAATTTAAAACATCCGAATATATACAGGGCAAATTAAGGGAATACGGAATCCCGTTTGAGATAAAAGCGGTAACGGGAATATCCGCGCTCATAGAGGGCACCCGCGGAGGAAAAACGGTACTGCTCAGAGCAGACATGGATGGACTTCCGATAAAGGAGGAGAGCGGAGTGGATTTCGCGTCCGAAAACGAGGGATACATGCACGCCTGCGGACATGATATTCATGCCGCGTGTCTTTTGGGCGCGGCTAAAATTCTCAATGAAATGAGGGACAGTCTTTGCGGAAATGTAAGGCTTATATTTCAACCCGCGGAGGAGGGCATGGGCGGAGCTTTACCTATGATAGAAGAGGGAATTATGGAGAACCCGCACGTTGACGGAGCCTTTGCACTGCACGGTGAGCCTTTGGAGAAAGTAGGCAATATACAAATAAAGGACGGCTCTGTTATGGCGTCACCGGATGATTATGAAATTATAATTCACGGCATCGGAGGGCATGGCGCGTATCCGGAGAAATGTGTGAATCCTCTTTCGGTCGGAGCGGCTATACTGGAAAAATACCATACTCTGTCACGAGATTATAATCTGCCGTGCGTTGTGACGATATGTTCCTTTAACGGCGGTAGCTGTAGAAACGCGGTTCCCGATACGGCGGTTTTGACCGGTACAGCACGGTCGCTTGATCCCGTGACGCGAAAAAGGCTTATTGAGCTGCTTGAAAAGACAGCGCAAGAAACGGCAAAGGACATGGGCGCGTCGGTTGAATTTAATTTTAACGTCCTGTTTCCGCCGGTTATAAACAGCGCTGAAATGAACAAAATAGTTTCCGCAAGCGCCAAAAAGCTCGGATTGGGAATAGTACATTTGGAAAGCGCGTCAATGGCGGGCGATGATTTTGCGTATTTTGGCGAACGTGTGCCCTCCGCATATTTCAAACTCGGAGTGGGGAATAAGGAGATTGGCGCGTGCTACCCGATACATAGTCCGAAATTCAAGGCGGATGAAAACGCTCTTCCGATAGGCGCGGCACTTATGGCGCAGACGGCTGTGGATTTTTTGAACGAAAGGCAAACCTGTGTAAATTAGAATGAATTTTTTATCAGCATCAAATCTTCCCGACAGGATGGTGTCGGGAATAATAGCGGATTGCAGAATATCGGAAAAATCACTTCAAACGCTCGTCGATATGGGTATTGAGGTGATTTTGTCGTGCAAGCTTCCCGTTCTGTATGACGCGGTATGCGCACATCCCGACATGATGATTCACCATTTGGGCGGAAGCCGGTTTTTAGCCGCACCACAGGCATATGAGTATTTTTGCAAAAAGCTTCCCGAGGCGTGCATTATAAAAGGCTCGGTACCGCTTGCGGACAAATATCCAAATGATATATGCTATAACGCGGCGGTGGTGGGGGAGTGTCTTTTCTGCAATGCCGCGTATACCGCGCCGGAGATTTTGTCGGAATATAAAAAAATAGTGAATGTGCGCCAGGGCTACAGCAAATGCAGCATATGCGTAATTTCCGAAAACGCTTTAATAACGTCGGACGCGGGAATTTGCAAAGCGGCGGCTGAAAATAATATAGACGCTTTGAAAATCCGAGCTGGATATATACATCTGCCCGGTATGGATTACGGATTTATCGGCGGCGCGACGGGTATGATTTCAAAGGACACACTTGCCGTAAACGGAGATATTGCGACACATCCCGATTGGCGTGAAATTTACGGATTCTGCAAACGCCGAGGCGTGGATATAGCACCCTTAAAATCGGTAGCTATTGAGGATATAGGCTCGATAATTCCGATATACTGATATTATCGATAATTTAATGTTCAGACTGAAAAATGCCCGACGCCTAAAAAAGCGCGGGCATTAAAATATACGGGGATTGCTCTTTGAAGCAATTGCGTTAAATTAATTATCAATTTTCAATCATATCCGAGTTTCTGCCGAACATACTGCTGATATTTATTGTTCCGAACATATCAACCTTTTTCCCGTCCATCAGAAACTGTACCCGCGTTATGTTCTCAAGCTCCGTCAGGGAATCAACTATGGAGTAAATTGCGAGTATTTCCTTTTCCTGGTTACCGGAATTTTTGTCGAGGAAGCTCGATTTAAAATTAACAAAGCAAATTCCGTCCTCCGTATCAACGCTTAAAAGCACGGTGTCCTTGCTGAGTGTTGGTTCAAACTCCTTTGCCGCGGGACCGCTTATAAGCTCGTTTATTATATAC
>JAJBTG010000225.1 GCA_020860985.1 Oscillospiraceae bacterium | reverse complement strand
GTATAGCATAAATCCATAAAATTGGATATTTAAACTATATTTATATAATACAAGGAGGTCAAAGTATGAAAATTTTAGTAATAGGCAGCGGCGGACGCGAACACGCTATAGTATGGAAAATAGCGCAGTCGCCGAAAGTTGACAAGATATACTGCGTGCCGGGCAACGGCGGTATTGCGGAGATAGCGGAGTGCGTGGACATCAACGTAATGGACAAGGAAAAAATGGTAGCATTCGCAAAGGAAAAAGAAATCGACCTTGTAATGGTCGCGCCGGACGACCCGCTTGTAGACGGAATGGTTGACGCGATGGAGGCGGCGGGAATACGCGCGTTCGGACCCCGCGCAAACGCGGCTATTATCGAGGGCAGCAAGGCTTTTTCAAAGGAATTGATGAAGAAGTACAATATCCCGACAGCGGGCTACGAGGTGTTTACCGAGAGCGACAAGGCAATAGAATACATTAAAAAAGGCACATTCCCAACGGTTATCAAGGCTGACGGTCTTCCATTGGGCAAGGGCGTAATAATCGCGCAGAACCTTGAGGAGGCGGAGGACGCCGTTCACGATATGATAGACGGCGGCAAGTTCGGAAAGAGCGGCAGCCGCGTGGTTGTCGAGGAATTTTTGACGGGTCCCGAGGTAAGCGTGCTTGCGTTCATGGACGGCAAGACGGTAAAACCGATGGTGAGCGCCCAAGACCACAAGAGAGCCTACGACAATGACGAGGGACTTAACACCGGCGGTATGGGTACATTCTCGCCGAGCCGTCTGTATGACGATGCGAAAGCGGCGGAGTGTATGGAAAACATATTTTTGCCCACAATAAAGGCGATGAACGCGGAGGGCAGACCGTTTAAGGGCGTGCTGTACTTCGGACTTATGATGACCCAAAACGGAGTTAAGGTAATCGAGTACAACTGCCGTTTCGGCGACCCGGAAACGCAGGTTGTTCTGCCGAGATTAAAGACGGACCTTGTTGAAATTATGGATGCGGTCATTGACGAGCGGCTTGACGAGATTGAGATAGAATGGGAGGATAACGCGGCGGTGTGCGTGGTTATGGCATCGGGCGGTTATCCGGTAAGCTATAAAAAGGGTTATGAGATAACCGGACTTGACAATGTGGGAGATCTCACGGTGTTCCACGCGGGTACGGCGTTAAGGGACGGAAAGATTGTAACGAACGGCGGACGCGTTTTGGGCGTTACCGCAGTCGGAAAGGACCTCGATGAGGCAATCAAAAACGCCTACGCGGGTGTGGAGAAAATTTCATTTAAGGACGAGTTCCACAGAAGTGATATAGGAGTAAAAAAGTATTGATGAAATACAATTTGCCGGAGAATGTCAAAAGCGGAATAGTAGAGATGGCGGAGAAATACGGCATACAAAAGGTAATCCTTTTCGGTTCGCGCGCCAGAGGCGATAATAGGGAGCGCAGTGATATTGACCTTGCCGTAAGCGGCGGCAGTGTTTCGGAATTTGCGCTTGAAATAGAGGATGCTTTAGATACGCTGCTTATGTTTGATGTTGTAAATCTTGACGAAAATATCAATTTGCGGCTGTCGGAGGAGATAGAAAGGGACGGAATTGTTATTTATGAAAAAGTATGAAAATTTTTGCCGCTGTCTGGATACTTTAAAAGGCTCCGACCGCGATATGGCGGCGGCGAATGAAATATACCGCACGGGCGTTATAGGGCAGTTCAATTTGACATTCGAGCTTGCGTGGAAGCTTTTGCAGGAGGTACTTAGGGCATATTCCGTTTCGCAGGCTCAGAGCGGCTCGCCTCGCGAAATAATCAAGCTTGGGTTTAAGGTAAATTTTATTGATAACGAACAGGCTTGGATTGCAATGCAGAGGGACAGAAACAGCTCCGTGCACATATACAACGAGGAAGATATAAATGAAATTGTAAAGCGTATTTTTGATATTTATATACCTCTTTTTGTTGATTTTGAAAGAAAAATGTCGGAGAGGATACGGGCTGTTGAAGAGGGTGAATAGGTTAGGAATTGTAGGGGTCGGCGCAGTCGATGTCCCGTCTTACGAATTTATGTTATTGGCAACTCCGTAGGGGCGAACAGTGTTCGCCCCTACGAAAACGCTGTTACCTACACAAACCCAAATTTGCAGCAACATATATAACCAAACCAAAACGGAGGAATAAAATGAAACGACAAGACTACATATCCTGGGACGAATATTTTATGGGCATCGCGCTTTTATCGGCACAGCGCAGCAAGGACTCCAATACGCAGGTTGGCGCGTGCATAGTAAATCAGGAAAATAAAATTCTGTCGCTCGGCTATAACGGTATGCCGATAGGCTGCGACGATGATGAAATGCCGTGGGAGCGCGAGGCTGAAAATCCCATTGACACAAAATATATGTACGTTTGCCACGCGGAGCTGAACGCTATCCTAAACCGCAGCTCTGGTTCGCTTGACGGCGCAAAGCTCTACGTCACGCTTTTCCCATGCAACGAGTGCGCGAAAGCGATAATTCAAAGCGGAATCCGTGAGGTTGTTTATATGTCGGATAAATACTGCGGCGCAGACAATAATGTCGCGTCAAAGAAAATGTTTGATATGGTCGGCGTGAAGTACCGCAGATACGAGCCGACCGGCAGACGGCTTACGATTGAATTGTGAGTTGTAAATACTAAACGGCGCAGGAATATAAACCTGCGCCGTTTATTTTAAATAATTTTTTATCTTGCCAGTGCTATTATGTTTGTTATTGTTTTAAACACAAAAGCGAATGGGGCTATAAT
>JAJBTG010000237.1 GCA_020860985.1 Oscillospiraceae bacterium | reverse complement strand
CTCTTTATATCGATTAAAATTCACACCCGTGGATGATTTTTTGTCACGAATGGATGCAAACAGTCGATGGCGAGATGTGCGCTATTCGTCTGAAAAAGGACTTGACCGCCTCCGTCGGTGAACCGATATTGCTGTTTACCGCATCCGCCGCCGAATGGACGGTAGGCTCAAATCAAACAGTTAACGGCGAGGAAAAACAGGTATTCGTAACCGACGGTCCGTACCCATACAGAACATCGGAGGGCAAGCTCTTTCTGCTGTGGTCATCCGGCGGCGAAGAGGGATACGCTATAGGAATCGCCGAAAGCCTAAACGGCGATATAGACGGAAAATGGATTCATCAAAAAGAGCTGCTCTTTAAAAAGGACGGCGGTCACGGAATGATTTTTACCGACCTTAACGGAAGCGCCTACGTAACGCTTCATTCGCCAAACCACACTCCAAATGAAAGACCGTGCTTTTTTCCCATCGAGGAAAAGAACGGAACAATTGTTTTAAAATGATTAAAATCAAAAGACATTATCGCTGCGTTTTCTGCGGCGGAAAAAAATCTTTAACCGATTCTTATTATAATAACGGACACATCGGCATATGCGGCGACTGTTTTAACTCTATACATTTCACTCCCAAGCTGCCGCTGTTTGGAGGGACACAAAACATAGACTATTTAGTGTCCCCGATTTTTTATTCGGATACAATCCGCGATATTATTATCGCATATAAATTTAACGGACAAAGAGCCTACTCCGATATTTTATCCTATATTTTGTGCGACCTGCTAAAGGATATGCAGCACTTATGTGAATTTGACTGCGTAATTCCCATGCCGCTTTCCAAAAAGCGTATGAATGAGCGCGGTTTTAATCAGTCGGCGCTGCTTGCCAAACCGCTTGCCGATTGCTTGGGTGTTCCCTACAGGGATGATATATTATTCAGGATAAGGGAAACCAAGCGTCAAAGCCGCATAAAAATTTCCGAGAGGACGGCAAATGTGCAAAACGCATTTGAAGCCGCGGAGGATTTACAGGATAAACGCATACTTCTTGTCGATGATATTTTCACAACCGGCAACACAATGAACGCCTGTGCTGAGGCATTAAAGCAGCGCGAAGCAAAAAATATAGTGGGGATTGCTCTGACGAGGCGAGATAAACATGAAAATATTTTCAATTTGACGTATTAAAGTAAAATTGATAGTTAAAAATAGGTATTAGAAATGGAGGAAATTATGAAACGTATACCTATTTTTATTTTGACTCTTATACTGTGTACCGTTTTTACGGACAGCAGCGCATTTGCGTTATCTAAAATAGGCTCCCGCGGACAGGAAGTCACGAACATTCAGACAAGACTGAAATCATGGGGCTACTACAGTGGTTCGGTTGACGGAATTTACGGTTCGCAGACTGCCTCGGCAGTAAAGAGCTTTCAGCAAAAAAATGGTCTTACCGCGGACGGCGTTGCCGGACCCGCCACCCTTGCGAAAATCGGGCTGCCGACAGGACAAAGCTCGTCAAGTACGACCTCTTCAAATGATGTAACACTTCTTGCAATGGTCATAAACGGCGAGGCGCACGGCGAATCATACGAAGGACAGGTTGCGGTGGGAGCGGTAGTGCTTAACCGCGTGCGCCACTCGTCCTTCCCCAACAGCATTGCCGGAGTAATTTATCAGCCCGGCGCGTTCACGGCAGTTGACGACGGACAGATTAACAAGGCTATTGAGCAGTCATGCTTCAACGCCGCCAAGGACGCGTTAAACGGTTGGGACCCGACAGGCGGCGCAATCTACTACTATAACCCCTCAACCGCCACAAACTCGTGGATTCGCTCCAGAACAATTGTTAAAACAATCGGAAAACACGTTTTTTGCAAATAATCATAGAACCTACAGACAAGCAAAGAACGCGTTTTAAAATGCTTTTTCAAGTAGTTAAAACCGCAAGGGTTTCAGCTTGATATATACGAATTTTTCAAGATTGGAAATTATCTATTGCATTTGTTCCTCAAATATGATATACTGATTTTAGCGAAAGCTGATATTTGCGGAAGGGATGATTAATATGTCGGACGAAAAAGACCGCAAGGTCGAAACAGGTGAAAAGGAAAAATCCGAAAACTGGCCCGAGGAAGCGGTTCAGGATATCCTTGATTACATTGAGGAACAGGGAATCTATATAAGAGAATGATTGAATATTCATAAGCTTATTTAATGTCAAAGGGGACATTTGCGGTACGCAAATGTCCTCTTTTAAGGATTCTTTCTTTTATGCCGTAAAAAAAGCGATCCTATATGGAACGCTTTTTTTACTGATTTTTTTAGTCTACCAACTCAAGAATCGCCATAGGCGCAGCGTCGCCGCGGCGAGGACCTGTCTGATAAATTCTTGTGTAACCGCCGTTTCTCTCAGCGTACTTCGGAGCTATCTCAGCGAAAACCTTTGTTACAACGTCTTCCTTTGTTATAAACTCCAATGCCTGACGACGGGAATGCAAAGTATTTGCCTTACCAAGAGTAATCATTTTTTCTGCTAAGCTCTGGGTTTCCTTTGCTCTTGTCAAAGTAGTTTCAATTCTTCCGTTCTCCAAAAAGCTTGTTACCAAGTTACGAAGCAACGCTTTTCTTTGATCTGTAGGAAGATTTAACTTTCTTGTTCCTGGCATAACTTATTACCTCCTATTAATCTTCTTCTTTTCTAAGGTAAAGACCTAAACCGTTTAATTTGTTTATGACTTCTTCAAGCGACTTTCTGCCCAGGTTTCTTACCTTCATCATGTCCTCCTCGGACTTATTTGTAAGGTCTTCAACCGTGTTTATACTGGCACGCTTCAAACAGTTGTATGAACGAACCGATAAATCCAGCTCTTCAATCGTCATTTCAAGAACCTTTTCCTTCTTGCTCTCTTCCTTTTCAACTATGATTTCGGTATTCTTAGCATCATCCGAAAGATCCACAAACAGGCTCAAAAGCTCATTCATAATCTTAGCCGCAAGCGAAACCGCTTCGTCCGGCTTTATCGTTTTGTTTGTCCAGACTTCTACGGTAAGCTCCTCGCGGTCCGTATATTGACCGACATGAATATTCTCAACCGTATAATTAACCTTTGTTACGGGCGTATAAATTGAGTCAACCGGAATTACTCCGATTATGGGCTGCAAGCTCTGCTTATTCTTTTCAGCGCTCACATAGCCTCTGCCTTTTGATAACGTAATCTCAATGTAGAGCCTTGCGTCATTATTAAGGGTAGCGATATGAAGATCGGGGTTGAAAATTTCAACATCATCGTCACGCTTAATATCGCCGGCAGTAATCTCCTGCGCGCCCTTTGCTTCAATATATACAGTCTTGGGTAAGTCCCCGTGAAGCTTAACAGCAAGCTTCTTGATGTTAAGGATTATCTCCGTAACATCCTCTGTAACACCCGGCACTGTCGAAAATTCATGCTGAACACCGTCAATCTTAATCGACGTTGCAGCGGCGCCCGGTAATGATGAAAGCAAAATTCTGCGCAGTGAGTTTCCCAATGTTGTACCATAGCCACGCTCCAACGGCGACACGGCGAATTTACCGTATCTGCCGTCCTCGCTAATCTCAACGCATTCTATATTAGGCTTTTCCATTTCTATCATTTCAGAACCCTCCTTTTTAATTGGAGTCCGCCCCAAGGCATACACTGCCTCAAGGCAACTCTTGAAAAAATGTATTTATATCCACTTACCGAGGGTAACATGTGATTATTTAGAATACAACTCGACAATAAGAGTCTCTTCTACTTCGTAGTCGATGTCCTCTCTGTCCGATAAAGTAAGAACCTTACCCGTAAGAGTATTTCTATCCATATCCAACCACTTCGGAACAACGCGCTTAGCGTTTTCTTCAACGATTTCCTTAATTCTTACCGAGCTTCTGCTCTTCTCTCTTACCGATATTACATCGCCCGGCTTAACCAAGTATGAAGGAATATCAACCTTCTTGCCGTTTACTGTAATATGACCGTGATTAACAATCTGTCTTGCTTCACGTCTTGTATTCGCCAAGCCTAATCTGAAAACAACATTATCCAGTCTTGACTCCAAAATCTGAAGCAGCATTTCACCTGTGATGCCGTTTCTCTTTGTAGCCATTACGTAATACTTTCTGAACTGCTTCTCCAGTACGCCGTAAATAAACTTAACCTTCTGCTTCTCATTGAGCTGTAAGCCGTATTCCGACTGCTTTCTTCTCGACTGCTTCGGGTTCTTTCTGGAACTCTTATCAATACCCATAACCGTAGGGCTGATACCTAAAGTTCTACATCTTTTTAATACCGGTTGCGTATTTCTTGCCATGCTCTTTTTTCCTCCTTTACAATTATTACCAATCAGACTCTTCTTCTCTTAGGCGGTCTGCAGCCGTTATGAGGAATAGGAGTTACATCCTTAATCATTGTAACGTCAAGACCGGTTGCCTGCAATGCTCTGATTGCCGCTTCACGTCCCGCGCCCGGACCCTTAACGTAAACCTCAACTGTTTTCATACCATGCTCCATAGCAGCCTTTGCAGCTGTTTCGGCAGCTGTCTGAGCTGCGAACGGAGTGCTTTTTCTTGAACCGCGGAAGCCTAAACCGCCGGCGCTTGCCCAAGATATAGCGTTTCCGGCTGTATCTGTAATTGTAACGATTGTATTATTGAAGGTTGAGCGAATATGCGCTGCGCCTTTTTCAATATTTTTTCTATCACGACGACGTGTGCGTGTAGTTTTCTTTGCTACCTTTGCCATTTAGCTTAGTCCCTCCTTTATTTCTTCTTACCTGCGATTGTTCTTGCAGGACCCTTACGGGTTCTGGCATTGTTCTTTGTGTTCTGTCCTCTTACCGGAAGACCCTTTCTGTGACGGATACCTCTGTAGCATCCAATCTCCATAAGACGCTTAATATCAAGAGCGAGCTGACGTCTTAAATCACCTTCAACAGTGTATTCCGCGTCAATCGTTTCTCTCAACTTATTAACCTCTGCGTCTGTAAGATCCTTTACTCTTGTGTCCGGGTTGATTCCGTTCTGAGCCAGAATCTTCTGTGAGCTCCTTAGTCCAATGCCGTAAATATAGGTAAGACCAACTTCTACTCTTTTTTCTCTTGGTAAGTCAACACCTGCTATTCTTGCCATACTTTTCTACACCTCCATTAAAAGATATCATCAAAAATTTATATTGTGTTGCAAGTTTTACCTGTTCGTTTAAACAAGTCATAAATAAATTTGTTTGCGTTTGTTCCGAAGCATTTTACGCGCCGTTCTCGGCGGCTTGAATTTAAGCTCGGGATGAACTTCTCTGCCGCGCCCGTAACGGGTGCGCCGCAAAAATTCGGAATATGTCAAATATTGACCGATTAACCCTGCTTCTGCTTATGTTTCGGATTTTCACAGATTACCATTACCTTACCTTTTCTCTTGATAATCTTGCACTTTTCGCAAATCGGTTTTACTGACGGACGTACTTTCATGTTAATTACCTCCCTGTTATTTACTTCTCCATGTTATTCTGCCCCTTGTCAAATCGTAGGGACTCATTTCAAGAGTTACCTTATCACCCGGCAGAATCTTTATGAAGTTCATTCTCAATTTGCCTGAAATATGTGCCAAAACCTGGTGTCCATTTTCAAGCTCTACTTTAAACATCGCGTTCGGCAAAGTTTCAACAACAATGCCCTCTAATTCTAAAACATCATCCTTAGCCAATGTTATTTTACCTCCTACGCTATAATCTGCGTTTTTTGCCGATTGCTGCGGCATATTCTCCGCCGCAATTTGCCTTGCAGATTATTAACCTCCTATTTCCGCTAATGCTTTTCGCACCTCTGAATTGGTTACCTTTCCGACGGTTTCAAGCTTATTTTGTATAAACTCCGAAACCTTGCCGGAGCCTTGCAGGTGCTTGAGCTTCTTCTTTTTTGGACGGTCAACCTTTCTCAATTCACCGTTCGCAAGATACGCGTAATCGCCCTCTCTTGCAAGGACAATGAACAAATCGCCCTTATCTCTGCCCGCCTTTGAGCGGACAACCGACCCTATCAAAACTTCCATATCATACCTCACAAAGTCAATATTTCATAACCGTCCTTGGTAATCAATACGGTATTTTCGTAATGAGCCGACAAGCTTCCGTCCTCTGTAACAACAGTCCAGTCATCATCAAGCACACATACCTTATAATGACCTGCATTTACCATAGGTTCAATCGCAAGCATCATTCCCGCAGCAAGCTTTACTCCCTTGCCGGCGGAGCCGAAATTCGGCACGCTCGGATCCTCATGCAAATGCGTACCTATGCCGTGACCGACAAGGTCGCGCACTACGCTGTATCCGTGCGATTCAACATATTTCTGAATTGCGGACGAAACATCACCTAATTTGGCACCATGCTTTAAATATTTCAATCCTTCAAAAAAGCTTTCTTTTGTAACGTCGATAAGATCCTGCGCCTGAGCGCTTATCTTTCCTACACCGAAGGTTCGCGCCGCATCGCTGTGCCAACCGTCAAGAACGGCTCCCATATCGACGCTTATTATATCGCCTTCCTTTAAAACCGCTCTCTTATTCGGTATTCCGTGAACAACCTCGTCATTTACCGACGCGCATATTGTTCCGGGAAAACCGTTGTAATTAAGAAAATTCGGTCTTGCGCCTTTTGAAATTATATAGTCATACGCTATTTTATCAAGCTGAGCCGTTGTAACTCCGGGCTTGATATGCTTTTCCAAAAGCTCAAGCGTTTCCTTTGTAATCTTAGCCGACGCGCGCATTTTTTCGACTTGCTTTGCGGATTTAATTGTTATCATAAATCTCACACCTCAAGTCCGAGAGCCTTATCCACATTTCTTGTTGTATCGGCAAGCTCCTCCTCGCCCTTTGCGGTAACGAGAAGTCCGAGCTTTTCATAATACTTCTTAATAGGCTCTGTTTCGGTATGATAAACATTCAAACGATTGCGTATTGTTGACGGATTATCATCAGCGCGCTGAATCAATTCTCCGCCGCACTTGTCGCATATACCCTCTGTTTCGGGTTTGTTTGAAACTACGTTATAAGGCGCACCGCACTTTGAGCATTCACGTCTTGAAGAAAGACGCTCGACGATTACCTCGTCCTCAACCTCAAGCGAAAGCACCTTATCAATTTTCACACCGGATTCCGTTAGAGCTTCCGCCTGTGCCGTTGTGCGCGGGAATCCGTCAAGGATAAATCCCTTTTCACAATCGGGCTTTGCAAGACGCTCTTTCACAATAGAAACAATAACGTCGTCGGGAACAAGCTTGCCGTCATTGATATATTGCTCGGCAAGCTTACCGATTTCCGTCCGTTCCTTAATGGCGGTCCTCAGCATTACGCCTGTTGAAATTGTATCAATACCTAACTTCTTAGCTAATAATTCACCCTGGGTGCCTTTTCCTGCTCCCGGAGGTCCCATTAATACTAAATTCATATCTTTCCGCCTCTTTCCGGATTATTCCAAAAATCCCTTATAATGTCTCATTACCATCTGCGATTCTATCTGCTTAACCTTTTCAAGCGCAACGCCTTCCATAATCAACAGCGACGTACCGCCGAGCTGCAATGATGAAATGTTAAATACCGCGCCGAAGATAACCGGCATAATAGCAACGATTCCGAGGAAGATTGAACCGATTAGATTTAATCTCGAGGAAACTCTGCCGATATAATCGCTTGTCGGCTTACCCGGTCTGATACCCGGAATATAGCCGCCGCTCTTCTTCATATTGTTTGAAAATTCAATCGGATTGAACTGAATTGACGAATAGAAATATGTGAAGAATATAATCAATGCAAAGTAAATCACCGCGTAGACAACGCTGGTCCATGCCGGACCAAGACCCGCCGACAGGCAGCTCAGGATATAATATCCTACGCCCTCCGAGGGAAGGTTGCCGCCGCTTATCAATCTTACGATTGTAGCGGGGAACGCCATGATACTTGATGCGAAGATAATAGGCATAACGCCGCCCATCGCTACCTTGATGGGAATATTTGTGCTTTGACCGCCGTAAACCTTTCTGCCGACAACACGCTTAGCATACTGCACGGGGATTCTCCTCTCGGCATCCGAAAAGTATACTACGAACGCTATCGCCAATACAGCGACTACTATTACCGCAGCTACTATTATAAGACCCTTAACTGAAACTCCCGTTGAAAGGAACTGCTCATAGAGAGCCTTTGCACCGGCAGGGATTCTTGATACGATACCGGCGAAGATAATCATTGAAACACCGTTTCCCAGACCCTTCTCCGTAATCAATTCACCAAGCCATACAAGGAACGCCGTACCTGCCGTAAATGTAAGAACAATTACGAAGAATGTCAACACACCCGGGTTTGAAATAGCGTCAAGACCCGCCGTCGCCTTCATATTGTAAAGCGTTACATAAAGACCCGCGCCCTGTACAAAGCCGAGAGCAATACCTAAATATCTTGTGATTTTGTTAAGCTTCTTTCTTCCCTCGACTCCCTCTTTCGCAAGGCGCTCAAGAGATGGAATCGCAACGGTCAAAAGCTGTATAATAATCGATGCGTTGATGTATGGTGAAACACCCATCGCCATAACGGTCGCGTTCGAGAAAGCGCCGCCTGTAAACACATCGAACAAGCTGAACAAGTCTGTTCCGCCGTTGCCGAGGAACGCCTGCATAGCTTCTGTACTCAGATACGGCACAGGAATATGCGCACCGAATCTGAAAACTATAAGCATCATTAATGTGAAAAGTATTCTGCGTCTTAGATCGGGGATTTTCCATGCATTTCTAAAAGTTTCAAGCACTTATATCACCTCTGCCTTTCCGCCTGCCTTTTCTATTTTTTCTTTAGCTGACGAACTAAGCTTTGCTACCTTTACGTTGAACTTCTTTGTAACCTCGCCTCTGCCTAAGATTTTAACACCGTCAAGCGTTTTGCTGATTATGCCGCTTTCCTTAAGCACCTGCGCTGTTACTTCTGTTCCGTCCTCAAGCTTATCTAAAGCTTCAACATTGATTGTAACATACTGCTTAGCAAATATATTCTTAAAACCACGCTTAGGCAAACGTCTGTATAAGGGCATCTGACCGCCTTCAAAGCCCGGTCTTACACCGCCGCCGCTTCTTGCGTTCTGACCCTGATGACCCTTACCCGAAGTCTTACCGGTTCCCGAACCAATACCTCTACCCACTCTCTTGGGCGCAAACTTTGAGCCCTCAGCAGGTTGTAGTTCGTTCAAGTTCATTTGCTGCACCTCCTTGTCAAATTTAGATTTCTTCTACTGTTACAAGGTGCGATACCTTGTTGACCATTCCGCGAATCTGCGGTGTGTCGTTATGCTCAACAACACTTCTGATTTTCTTTAGTCCGAGAGCCTCAACCGTAGCAATCTGATTCTTTTTTCTGCCGATTGTACTCTTAACTAATGTAATTTTAAGTTTAGCCATTTTGTGCGTCCCCCTTAACCTATAATCTGGTCTACGGTCTTACCGCGCAGCTTTGCAACCTCTTCAATCTGCTTAAGCTCCGATAAGCCCTGGATAGTAGCACTTACTACGTTTCTCTTATTATTTGATCTCAGGCACTTTGTTCTGATATCTTTAACGCCTGCAAGCTCAAGTACCGCACGGGCAGCTCCGCCCGCGATAACGCCGGTACCTTCCGCAGCCGGCTTTAACAAAACTCTGCCCGCTCCGTGAACACCGATTACCTCGTGAGGAATTGTCGAACCAACAAGAGGAACACTGATTAAGTTCTTCTTTGCAGCCTCGATACCCTTTCTGACAGCATCGGGGATTTCAGCAGCCTTTCCCTGACCGCAGCCAACGTGACCGTTCTTGTCACCGACTACAACCAAAGCACTGAATCTCATTGTTCTTCCGCCTTTAACTGTCTTGGCAACACGATTGATTGCCACAACATTTTCTTCCAGCTCAAATGCTGATGCGTCTATTCTTTCAGCCACTTTTTCTCGTCCTCCTTCTTAGAATTCTAAGCCGCCCTCTCTTGCACCTTCCGCAAGAGCAGCAACTCTGCCGTGATATACATATCCGCCTCTATCGAAAACAACCGCTTTAATACCGGCTGCAAGAGCTTTCTCGGCAACCTTTTTGCCGACTGCCTTTGCTCCCTCAACATTTCCGCCATTGCCTTCAAAGCCCTTATCCAGACTTGAAGCCGCTACCAAAGTAACGCCCTTTACATCATCGATAACCTGTGCGTATATATGATTCAAGCTTCTGTATACGTTTAGACGAGGTCTCTCCGCAGTACCGGAGATGTTCTTTCTAACTCTCTTGTGACGACGAATCCTTGCCGCATTAGTATCTACTTTCTTAATCATTTAAGAACACTCCTTTCTTTATTTCTTCTTGCCGCCTGCTTTACCTTCTTTACGTCTGATGTGCTCATCAACGTACTTTATACCCTTGCCCTTATACGGCTCAGGCTGTCTGAACTCTCTGATCTTTGCCGCAGTCGCGCCAACGTTTTCCTTGTTTGCGCCCTTTACAATGATCTTGTTCGGAGCAGGAACTTCCAAAGTAATACCTTCGATCGGAGTATATTCTACAGGGTGCGAATAACCCAAGCTCAATACAAGCTTCTTGCCCTGCAGCTGCGCTCTGTAACCAACACCGTTAATCTCAAGCTCCTTTGTGAAGCCCTCTGTTACGCCTACAACCATGTTGTTTACAAGAGTTCTTGTCAAGCCGTGAAGCGACTTGTGCATCTTATCTTCTGACGGTCTTTCAACCGTGATAACAGCTCCGTCTTGCTTTATAATCATATCGGGGTGAAGCTGTCTTGATAAAGTACCGTTCTTACCTTTTACTGTAATTTCATTTGTATCACTGATCTTTACCTCAACTCCGGCAGGAACAGTGATAGGTAATCTACCTATTCTTGACATAGGATTTTTTCCTCCTTAACTTAAATTTACTCTGACGGCACCGCCGTACAGGTTTTCAGTTATTTTTTATTTTCGACAGCCGCATAGGCTGCCGTAAGATTTTAAACTTCGAGATGATTTTTGTCGGTCAAGTCAAAGGCACGCAGGCAGTACGCATATACTGCAAGCGGCTTTTTAACACGGAACGGCGAAAAAAGCGTCCGAAAGCCTAAAATTTTTACCATACGAATGCGAGAACCTCGCCGCCTACATTCTGCTTTCTTGCTTCCTTATCCGTCATAATGCCCTTTGATGTGGAAACAATCGCGATGCCCAGACCCTTTAATACCTTCGGCAGCTCCTCGGCACCGGCATAAAATCTAAGACCCGGCTTTGATACTCTCTTAAGACCGCTGATAACTTTTTCATTGTTCGGTCCATACTTTAATGTAATTCTGATAACGCCCTGCTTACCATCCTCAATTACCTGATAACCTTTGATATAGCCTTCGTTATTAAGAATTTCAACAATTGCCTTCTTAATATTTGAAGCGGGAACATCAACCGTTTCATGCTTTGAAGAGCTTGCGTTTCTGATTCTTGTAAGCAAATCTGCGATAGGATCAGTTATTTGCATTTATTTTACCTCCTTCCGAAATTCAAAAGAAATCGTACTCTAATTAATCTTTACCAGCTTGCCTTTCTTACTCCCGGAATCTGACCCTTGTAAGCCAATTCTCTGAAGCAGATACGGCAGATGCCAAACTTTCTAAGGTAAGCGTGCGGTCTGCCGCAAATCTTACATCTTGTATAAGCCTGTGTTGAATACTTCGGCTTCTTTTGCTGTTTTATAACCATTGCTTTTCTTGCCATGATTTATTTCCTCCTTATAAACTATGAACGGAAAGGAGCGCCCATCTGCTTTAGCAACTCGCGGGCTTCCTCGTCTGTCTTTGCGGTAGTAACAAAGTTAATATCCATACCTCTGATTTTGTCAATCTTATCATAGTCAATTTCCGGGAAAATCAACTGCTCCTTGATACCCAAGGAATAGTTTCCTCTGCCGTCGAAACCGTTAGGGTTGATTCCTCTGAAGTCACGTACACGCGGCAGAGCGATATTGAACAATCTGTCAACAAAATCATACATCTTGTCCGCTCTCAGGGTAACCTTAACGCCGATGTTCATACCTTCTCTTAACTTGAAGTTTGCTACTGACTTTTTAGCCTTTGTTATAATAGGCTTCTGACCCGTAATCTGTGCCAGGTCATTGCTTGCAGCCTCAATTGCTTTTGGGTTGTCCTTTGCTTCACCCATACCGATATTAATAACGATTTTTTCAATCTTCGGGATTTGCATTACGCTCTTATATCCGAACTTCTCCATAAGAGCCGGAGCAACTTCTTTACTGTACTTTTCCTGCATTCTGCTCATTGTTAGAATTTACCTCCTCTCGAAAATTAATCGTTAAATACTTCTTTGAACTTTTTGCAGTATCTCACGTTCGAGCCATCCCCTAAAATCTGGATACCCGGTCGTGCCGGCTGACCGCACTTTGAGCAAATTCTCATTACGTTTGAAGCGTCAATCGGAGTTTCCATGCGGATAATGCCGCTCTCCTGACCCTGCATTCTTGCCTTCTGATGCTTCTTTGCAATTGCAACGCCCTCAACGACTACCTTTCCCTTTTCCGGAATAGCAGTAATGATTTTGCCCTCTTTACCTTTATCTTTGCCGGCGATTACCATTACGTTATCGCCGCGCTTTACATGCATTTTTTTCATTGTAATATCCTCCTTAAAATTAAAGAACTTCCGGAGCCAATGATAGAATCTTCATGTACTCTTTATCTCTAAGCTCTCTTGCAACAGGGCCGAAGATACGAGTACCTCTCGGGTTTTTGTCATCTCTTACGATAACTGCTGCGTTTTCGTCAAATCTGATATATGAACCATCAGCACGCTTTGACTCTTTAACAGTTCTTACTACAACAGCCTTTACAACATCGCCCTTTTTAACAACGCCGCCCGGTGTTGCCTTTTTGACGCTGCAAATGATTTCGTCGCCAACTGCCGCATATCTTTTTTTGGAACCACCCATTACACGGATACACATAACTTCTTTAGCGCCTGTATTATCAGCCACTTTTAAAAGTGTTTGTTGTTGAATCATGTCAAACTCTCCTTTCGCCTCACAAGCCTCTCGGCCCGCTTGCTGTACCTTGCCGCGCAAGCTAAAACCGCGAACGATTCGTAACCTGCGCTTTGCAAGCCCCTTTCGGCTTGCCGCAGCCTGCTCGGCAGACTGTTTAGCTTCCCCTGCGGGACTGCTTAATTATTTAACCTTTTCTACTATTTCAACCAATCTCCATCTCTTATCCTTCGAGAGAGGTCTTGTTTCCATAACCTTAACCTTATCGCCGATTGAGCATACGTTTTCCTCGTCATGCGCCTTCAGCTTGTAGGTGCTCTTTACAATCTTGCCGTAAAGCGGATGCTTTTTGTTTTCTTCGATAGCAACTACGATTGTTTTGTTCATCTTATTGCTTATTACCTTACCAATCTTAACCTTGCGGCTGTTTCTTTCTTCCACAGATAGGTGCCTCCTTTCAGACAATCTGATTTCTATCTACTCGATTACATTGCCGAACCTTGCAGTTCTCTTTCATGAATGATGGTCAAAATACGAGCGATAGTCTTTTTAACGTCACCAATTCTTTTGGGGTTATCCAACTGGTTAATAGCGTTCTGAAATCTCAGATTAAACAGCTCCTGCTTGCAGTCGGTCAACTTTTCCTCAAGCTCCGCTGTTGATAAATCTCTAAGCTCATTTACTTTCATTCTTATTCACCATCCTCTGCACGTTTTACAAACTTACACTTAATCGGCAGCTTGTGCATAGCAAGACGCATAGCTTCTCTTGCCACATCCTCGCTTACGCCGGCCATCTCAAACATTACTCTGCCCGGCTTAACTACTGATACCCAGTACTCCGGAGCGCCCTTACCTGAACCCATTCGAGTTTCGGCGGGTTTTCTTGTAACCGGCTTATCCGGGAATATTTTAATCCAAACCTGACCGCCACGCTTTGTATATCTTGTCATAGCGATACGCGCCGCCTCAATCTGTCTTGAGGTAATCCATGCCGGCTCCAATGCCTGCAAACCATACTCGCCGTTCGATACAACGTTACCGCGTGTTGCCTTACCCTTCATTCTGCCGCGCATTACGCGTCTGTACTTTACTCTCTTAGGTAGTAACATTAGGATCTGCCTCCCTTCGGTCTTCTGTCACCGCGGCGACGATTATCACGTCTGTTATTTTCCGCAGCCTGTGCAGCGGCTTCCTTCTGTCTGCCTTCTGCTACGTTCAGGATTTCACCCTTGTAAATCCAAACCTTAACGCCTAAGATACCGTAGGTTGTTTTCGCCTCAGCGAAACCGTAATCGATATCCGCTCTCAGTGTCTGAAGAGGAATTGTTCCCTCGTGATACTGTTCTGTTCTTGCGATTTCCGCGCCGCCTACACGACCGGCAACCGCCGTCTTTATACCCTTTGCTCCAAGACGCATTGTTCTGCCCATAACCTGCTTCATAGCACGTCTGAACGAAATACGTCTTTCAAGCTGAGCCGCGATATTCTCTGCGACAAGCTGAGCGTTTGTATCAGGTGACTTAACCTCCATAATGTTTACGTTTACGGTCTTTGAGGTAAGCTTTTCAACCTGAGCCTTAAGCTTATCTATTTCCGCGCCGCCGCGGCCGATTATGATACCCGGCTTAGCCGCGTGAATTGTAATATAAATTCTGTTCTGCTTTCTCTCGATGCCGATTTTTGCAACGCCCGCATCGTAGCAAGCCTTTTTAATGAACTTTCTTATATTGTAATCTTCAACCAACTGGTCTCCGAACTCTTTCTTACCGGCGAACCATTTAGAACTCCGACTCTAATTCCATGAGGATTAACTTTCTGTCCCATGAGTTAACCGCCTTTTCCTATTAGTCTTCCTTTTCCTTTAATACTAAGGTGATATGGCTGGTTCTCTTTAAAATCTTGAACGCTCTTCCCTGAGCATGGGGTTGAATTCTCTTTAAAGTAGGACCCTGTGTTGCATAACATTCAGCAACGTACAACTTGTTTGTATCCATACCATTGTTGTTCTCTGCATTAGCTACCGCTGATGCAAGAAGCTTTGATAAATACTCGCTTGCCGCTTTCGGTGTATTGTCAAGAATACCCTTGGCAACATTTGCGGGCTTGTTTCTGATTAAATCAAGCACAATCTTCACCTTTCTCGGCGAAATACGAGCATAACGTAATGTAGCGCGTGCTTCCATCTCGGAATTCCTCCTTTTCCCTAATTTTGGAATTTATATAATTAGTAAATTTCACATTGTGCGGTGCTTCTTATTTAGAAGTTTTAGCACCCGCATGACCCTTGTAGGTTCTTGTCGGAGCGAACTCGCCCAATCTGTGGCCTACCATGTCTTCACTAATGAAAACCGGAACATGCTTTCTGCCGTCGTGAACGGCAATTGTATGACCTACCATTTCAGGGAAAATTGTGGAAGCTCTCGACCAGGTCTTTACAACCTTTTTCTCGTTAGCCTCGTTCATTGCGTCAATCCTCTTCATCAGACGTTCTTCAACGAAAGGTCCCTTTTTAAGTGATCTGCCCATTTAACTGTTCCTCCTTCCGAACAATTGTATATAAGAAACAATTATTTCACGTTTCTTCTCTTAACGATAAACTTATCTGACTTATTCTTATGCTTTCTTGTCTTAAGACCAAGAGCGGGCTTACCCCACGGAGTAACCGGTGCCGGACGTCCGATAGGTGACTTACCCTCACCACCGCCGTGCGGGTGATCGTTCGGGTTCATAACAACACCGCGGACTGTCGGTCTCCATCCCATGTGACGCTTTCTGCCGGCCTTACCGATAGAAATGTTGGAATGTTCCTGATTTCCTACTACGCCGATTGTAGCCTTACAGTCAAGGCGAATCATTCTAACCTCGCCCGAAGGAAGCTTTACCTGAGCGTATTTGCCTTCTTTAGCCATAAGCTGAGCGCTGTTGCCCGCGCTTCTTACAAGCTGAGCGCCTCTGCCCGGATATAATTCAATGTTGTGAATCAACGTACCGACCGGGATGTCCTTGATGAACAGTGCGTTGCCCGGCTTAATATCCGCGCCCTCGCCCGATACAACAACGTCGCCGTCGGTCAAACCTACAGGAGCGATAATATATGCCTTTTCGCCGTCCTCATACTGAATCAAAGCGATGTTTGCGGATCTGTTCGGATCGTATTCGATACCGATAACAGTTGCGGGCATACCGTCCTTATTTCTCTTGAAATCAATAATTCTATATTTTCTTCTGTTGCCGCCGCCTCTATGACGAACAGTTATTCTGCCGTATGAGTTTCTTCCGGCATTCTTGTCCTTCTTGGCAAGAAGCGAACGCTCGGGAGTCTTCTTTGTGATTTCGCTGAAATCGGAAACCGTCATAAATCTTCTGGCAGGCGAAGTAGGATTATACTTTTTAAGTGCCATTATCCTTTACTCTCCTTATTCTAAATTATTACGTTAAACCATAATTACCGTGTCGGTTTTTCGATTTAACTCTTACATCTCGAAGAATTCGATTGTCTTACTGTCCGCCGTAAGCGTAACGACAGCCTTCTTCCATGAAGTGCGTCTGCCCTCTGTGCGGCCCATTCTCTTAAGCTTGCCGGTAAAGTTCATTGTGTTTACCTTAGCAACCTTAACGCCGAATACTTCTTCAACAGCCTTCTTAATTTCAACCTTGTTTACAGTCTTGGGAACCTCGAAGGTGTACTTCTTTATTTCATTGCCTTCCTTATCAAATACAGACTCCATGCTGCGCTCTGTGATGATAGGTCTTCTCAGAATATCATATGAATTCATTATGCAAGCACCTCCTCAATCTTAGCTACGGCATCCTTTGAGATGATGAAAGCATCATGATTAAGAACGTCGTATGTGTTAAGTGTTCCAACGTGAGTCGGCGTAACACCCTTGATGTTTCTTGCCGATTTATAAATCTTCTCGTCTGCCTCCGCTGTAACAATAAGCGCCTTTTTATTAACCTCCAAGCCCTTGAGAAGAGCTGCGATTTTAGCGGTTTTGATTTCATCAACCTCTAAACCGTCGATTACATAAACCTGATACTCGGCATACTTAGCCGACAAAGCGCTCTTTAGAGCGATTCTCTTTACCTTCTTGTTTACGCTGTATCTGTAGCTTCTCGGCTTAGGACCGAGCGCTACGCCGCCGCCTGTCCACTGGGGAGCGCGAATACTTCCCTGTCTTGCGCGGCCTGTACCCTTTTGTCTCCAAGGCTTTGCACCGCCGCCGCGTACTTCTGTACGGGTTTTTGTTGACTGTGTGCCTTGTCTTTGATTTGCAAGATAGTTAACCACTACCGTATGCAAAACATCTTTATTCACTTCAGCGGCAAAGATTGCATCCGAAACTTCCATTGAGCCGGTCTTTGCGCCTTCCATGTTATATAAAGCCACTGTAGCCATTATATTTCCTCCTTTCCAATAACCTCGATTATGCCTTTACGCTGTTTCTGATTGTAACAAGGCCGCCCTTGTTTCCCGGAACCGCGCCCTTTACAAGGATTAGGTTCTGTTCAGCGTCTACCTTAACAACCTCTAAGTTTTGGATCGTAACCTTTTCGACACCCATGTGTCCGGGAAGTACCTTACCCTTCAAAACTCTGCCGGGGTTTGAGCACATACCCATTGAACCGGAAACTCTCTTACTCTTTGAACCGTGAGTCATAGGACCTCTGTACAAGCCGTGCTTCATCGGGCCGGCAAAACCTTTACCCTTTGAAATTCCGCTTACGTCAATCTTGTCTCCGGCTGCGAAAATGTCAGCTTTAATTTCATCGCCTACGTTCAAGCTTTCGCAATCGTCAAGTCTGAACTCTCTGACATACTTTTTAATAGCAGTGTTTGCTTTTGCGAAATGACCCTTTTGCGGCTTGTTCAAATGCTTTTCCTTAACATCTCCGAAGCCAACCTGTACAGCATCGTAGCCGTCTGTTTCAACGGTCTTTTTCTGTGTTACAACACACGGACCCGCCATAACAACCGTTACCGGAATAACTACGCCGCTTTCGCCAAAGATTTGAGTCATACCAATCTTTGTACCTAAAATTGCTTTTTCCATTTTTTCTCCTCCTTATTCAGTTATTGGTTTGCGTTAAAAGCACCGCAAACGTGACCTGCATCATAGCTTAAATTTAAGCTACTGCACTTTTTAAACAAGCTTGAAACTTCGATTATTTCTGAATAACGTCAATTTCAACGCCTGCCGGTAAATCAATCTTAATCAATGCTTCCATTGTCTTAGCGCCGGGAACAACGATGTCGATTAATCTCTTGTGAGTTCTTCTCTCGAACTGCTCACGCGAATCCTTGTACTTATGAACCGCTCTCAGGATTGTTATGATTTCCTTGTCGGTAGGAAGCGGAATAGGACCTGACACCTTAGCGCCTGTTCTCTTCGCGATTTCAACAATCTTTTCAGCCGACTGATCCAGTATAACGTGGTCATAAGCCTTTAGCTTGATTCTGATTTTTTGGTTTGCTGCCATACTTTTCCCTCCTTGCAAAATAAATTGTACGTTGTAATCTGCACGACAGCTACGTAAGAAAATTGCACACACTGCCGGGTGTTTCGCATCACCCTTCAAAAAAAACTCAAACCTTGTGTTTTCAAGTGTTTGAGCCGCATATAGTCAATTTCTGTCATACTGCTCCCTTGCATCGCCGCGCGCAAGACACAGGTATAGCGCGCAACATAGAGTCAGTGTGACAAGACTGCCGCCCGGTTTCTTGAATCGGACATTCT
>JAJBTG010000251.1 GCA_020860985.1 Oscillospiraceae bacterium | reverse complement strand
TGGTTATTTATATCAAAATGCTAATCTCGTCATTATTCTGTATTATACATTTTGCACCGATTGTACATGAAAATAATCCTGTTAGTCATGATGCTATTAAACACCACAAAAAACTCAGTATATTATTTTCACTGTTACTTACATTAAGCACTATGATATTAATGTCAATAAAGCAATATACATTAGCTATAGTGTTAATACTTGCAATGCTTCAAGTAAGTATATCTTTATTGATTCAAAAAGTTAAGGAGGTGAAAGCATATGAAATTCAATCGTTTAATAACTAAGTTAGGTTTTTGTGTTTGTTCATTTGCATTTTGGGTTGCTATGAACTCCATTGACAAAATGTGTACAGGCTCATTCTATCAGCCGGAAGTCCCCTTAAGTCTTGAAAAATATAGAAAATGATTCTGAACAGTGAATGAGCAGAAAAATCCGATGACTATAGGATGAACCTACATAAGATGAATATATAACGACTCAATAAGTGGCGAAGCCACTTCATTCAAACGTTTTCAGCGGGAGGTATTGATTTGTAAACAAATCAATACCTCCCGCTGAAAAAATTAAACGCCCGCCGCCTAATAGCTGTAAGGTTGCTCTGCAACCTTAGTCCCGCAGGGAGTTAGCAAAGTCACAAAGTAACTTTAGCCCATAGGACTAACCTTGCATAGCAAGGTTACTGCGCAACGCGAGTTTACATGGGAACATCTTAATTTGATTTTTTTAAGAAAAACCGTCTCACGCATTATTCTAATAATGATATGAACCCAAAAATTTATAAAATTCAGTATTTTGTTTTAGTCTGTCCAACGCAAAATATATCGTCGCGTCGTCAATATTTCCGTCCAAATCTATAAAAAATATATACGTCCCCAGCTCGGTTTTAACCGGTCTTGACTCAATTTTTGTCATATTCAGCTTCGACTCGGCAAACAGCTCGAGCGCTTTATACAGACTTCCCGGCTTATTTTCAAGCGTAAATGCGATTGAAGTTTTGTCATGATTACTCACATTAAGGCACGGCTGCTTTTCGATAATAACAAAACGCGTCGAATTATTATGTGCGTCACCGCAGTCGGGAATTAATATTTCAAGATTGTAAATATCAGCCAAATTGGGTGAGCCTATGCAGGCAACCTCCCCGTCGGACTCCTCGGCGCGCTTTGCGGCTGAAGCGGTCGAATCGGCAAATTCTATCGGCGTATCCGAAAACTTTCCGGACAGCATTTTCGACGACTGACCTATCGCCTGCGGATGCGAGGTTATAACCTTTATATCCTCCGCCTTTGTGCCCTTTTTTACCATTAAATTCTGACTTACGTGCAGAACATACTCGCCGGTTATGTACAAATCTACGTCAAACGCGAGGGTGTCGAGTGTTGTATTAATGCTCCCCTCGATTGAATTTTCAATAGGAACTATCGCTTTGTCCGTTATACCCGCGTCAACCGCGCGGATAGCGGAATAAATCGTAGGGAACTCTTTAAGCTCCTCCCCTCCCCGCGACCATTCTATTGCCGCCTGATGTGAAAATGTTCCGGTTGGTCCCAAATAGCCTAACATGATTAAAATCCTTTCTGTTCAATAATGGGCACAGCCCCGTAATTCAATACATTCGGCAAAAGCACAAGCCTCCGCCGAATGTATAAAGCAAAAATCTCAAAAGCGTCAAATTTTTCTACAGCCGACATCATGTCAGCCGTTTTCAATACCGCAGATACTACAGTAAAATCTTATTTACAGCTTTTGCGATTGGATCAAGCTCCTGCATAAGCTTATCGAATTTAGACGGAGTAAGCGACTGCGCGCCGTCCGAAGCTGCCTTTTCGGGACAGTTATGCACCTCTATCATAAGACCGTCCGCTCCCGCCGCGATAGCGCCCTTTGCAATAGCCGGTACATATTTATACGTGCCTGTCGCATGACTCGGGTCGGCGATTATCGGAAGATGCGAAAGCTCCTTTGAAACCGGAATAGCGCTTAAATCGAACGTGTTTCTCGTCGCCTTTTCATAGGTTCTGATACCGCGCGCGCACAGGATAACCTTTTCATTACCCTCGGACATGATATATTCAGCCGCCATCAGCCATTCCTCCATTGTGCAGGCAAGTCCGCGCTTTAACAAAATCGGCTTATTGCATTTTCCTACCTCTCTCAACAGCTTAAAATTCTGCATATTTCTCGCGCCAATCTGCATAATATCGGCATACTTCGCTACAAGCTCAACATCGCGGGTATCGAGAACCTCCGTACAAATCGGCATACCAAGCTCCTGTCCGCTGTTGTACATAATTTTCAAGCCGTCGCCCTCAAGTCCCTGGAACGAATACGGCGACGAACGCGGCTTGAACGCGCCGCCGCGCAGAATTTTCGCGCCCGAAGCCTTTACCGCCGCACTAACCGTTGTGAATTGTTCCTGACTCTCAATGGTGCAAGGTCCCGCAAATACAGCGAGAACATTGCCGCCGACCGTTATACCGTGGCCAACATCTATAATCGACTGCTCCTTATGAAGCTCCTTTGAAGCGAGCTTATAAGGCTTCATAATCGGAACAACATTTTCAACGCCGTCCATTGTCAAAATCTGATTCATGCTCAAAAGACGCTTGGCGCCGCTAGCACCGCTAACTGTTTTCTTTTCACCGTAAATAGGATGTGTTTGGAAGCCGTAATCCTCCAAGGTCTTTTCGACCGCGCTGATTTCAACCGCGGACGCGGAATCCTTCATAATTATGATCATACTTCTCAACTCTCTTTCTTTTATATATATTGTTAGT
>JAJBTG010000036.1 GCA_020860985.1 Oscillospiraceae bacterium | reverse complement strand
AATTCTTGCGGCCGTGCGGAAATTAAGGCTTTACCCCTTATTGAAATCATTAACCAAGGAGCGAAAGCTATGATATATTCCGAGGATAAAAACAAAATATGCGGACTTTGCCAATACGCGGTCAATACAGCCGGCGATGAGGACAGTGTGCATTGCAGCCGAAAGCACAGAGATTTTGCGGTGAGCAGCGAGGCGTGCCGCAAATTCCGCTATGATATATTCAAGAAAAAGGTACGACGAAAGAGAAAGCTTAAAACATATTCTCCGGCAGATTTCGAGTTAACATAAGTCCGCGGATATGGCAGTTGTGTTTTTCCGCCTCCGGGTCGAAGAGAAGCACGTCAAGTCTTACGCCGAGAACATCGGCAAGAATGGAGATTTTGTCGGCGTCGGGGAGGGTTACTCCGTTTTCGTAGTTAGCTATGGTTGAAACGGTAACGCCGAGAATTTCGGCAAGCTGTTTTCTCGAATATCCTTTTCTGCGTCTGAATATAAGAATTTTTTCTCCGATTGCAAGAGTTATATCGTTCATTATTTTATCCTTTCTGTCAGCCCGTCGGACAGGGCTGCAAATTCGTTTATATCAAGAGTTTCACCTCGGCGCGACGGTTCGATGCCGACAGCCTCCATGATTTGCGTAAGCTCGGTTTTAGACAAACCGAAGCTGGAGGCAAGACAGTTTAAAAGCGTTTTTCTGCGTTGTAAAAAGGCGGACTTAACCGTGCGGAAAAATATTTTTTCGTCCTTAACATCAACCCTCGGTTTATCGAGAAGTCGAAGCCTCAACACCGCGCTGTCCACCTTTGGCGGCGGAACGAACAATCCGGACGGAACGATTGTTATGATTTCCGGTTCGGTATAATAGCGGCACATAACGGTAATGGTACCGTAATCCTTGGTTCCGGGTCTTGCCTGCAAACGCTCGGCAACCTCCTTTTGAACCATTACGACAATATTATTGATTGGCAGACGTTCCTCCAATAGCCTTGTAATTATCGGGGTTGTTATATAATACGGCAGGTTTGCCGCAATGCTTATCTTCTGTTCGGGAAACTCCTCGGCAATGAGCTTGTGCAAATCAAGCTTTAGCACATCGCCGTGTATTATTTTTACGTTGCCGCAGTCCGCGAGGGTGTATTCGAGAACGTCAATCAGGCGCTCGTCAATTTCAACGGAAACGACCTTATCAGCCGCTTCGGAGAGCCTTTGCGTCAGAACGCCGAAGCCGGGACCTATCTCGATAACTCCGCCGTCAATTTCGGCGGCGTCCGTTATATCGTCCAATACCGCGGAGGATGTCAGAAAGTTCTGACCCAATCCCTTTTTAAATGTAAACCCGAATTTTGATTGAATATTTTTTATTGTTTTAGGCGATGTTAAGTCCATATCGGTTCCCCTTGAAATTTAATATTTAAATCGGAGCAGCGCTCTGTTACGGAGCTTGCGAACGATTGCAGCCTGCAAAGGTTTAATTATTTGCGCGTAAATGAAAACCTGAAAAGAGCGGCGCAAGCCGCTCTTTTGCTATTTTGATTTTTAGTTTCTCTTTGAAAGAACATCCTTTTCATACTGACGAACCTCGTCAAGCCATGAAAGACCGACACCCTTATTATTCTTTGCGCAGTAGTAATCCCAAACAAGCGCGAACGGAGCGGCTTTAAACTCCTGCGTGATAGCAAGTCTGCCGGAAACATCTCCGTCAGCCTCAACCTTTTTCATCATTTCGTTCGGCTGGAGCAATGCGTAAAGCATAGCCTTTCTTGTGTTTCTCATACCTGTTACCCATGCGACGATTCTGTTTATCGATGCGTCAAAGAAATCGGTCGCGATGTATGTATCCTGAAGCTTGTCAAGACGAACAAGCTCTTCCATAATAGCCTTTGTTTCGTCATCAAAAGCAACAACGTGGTCGCTGTCCCATCTTACCGGACGCGATACGTGCAGAAGAACATGGTCGGAGAACGCGTAAACCGCGCCGAGCTTAGCCGATACAACCTCTGTCGGGTGATAGTGACCCGTGTCAAGCGTCATAATGATATGGTCGCTGTTAGCCTTCATAACGTATCCCATGCAGAATTCGTGTGAGCCGGCTGTAAAGCTTTCCGCGCCGATACCGAATACCTTTGACTCGATACCGTCCATAACGCCCTCAACGTCCTTTGTAGCCTCAAAAATCTCATCGTATGACTTCTTCAGCTGCAATCTCGGTGTAAGAGTGTCAACCGGAAATTCCTTGTCGCCGTCGGGTGTCCAGTGATTGATAACGCAGACCTTGCCTGTTTTCTTATAGAAGTATTCGCCTATCTGACGGCATTTGATGCCATGCTCAACCCAAAACTTTCTTATATCCTCATCAGCCGAGGAAAGAGTAGCCTTTTCCGATTTCGGGTGTGAGAAATATGTGGGGTTGAAGTCAAGACCGATGCCCTTTTCAACAGCCCAATTTGCCCAGTTTTCGAAATGCTCGGGACCTATTTCGTTTCTGTCGACAAAGGTATCCGCCTCCTGATAGTTGGCATGAACATTTACCTTCAGCTCGCCGGGGATATACGCCATAGCCTTTTCGATATCGGCTCTTAGCTCCTCGGGAGTGGTTGCTTTTCCGGGATAGTTGCCGGTTGTCTGGATACCGCCCGTAAGACCGCCGTCCTTTTTCTCAAAACCAATAACGTCGTCGCCCTGCCAGCAGTGCATTGAAATCGGGGTTTTATCGCAGATTTCAATCATTTTGTCTACGTCAATACCATATTGAGCGTAGTATTCCTTGGCTAATTCAGAGCCTTT
>JAJBTG010000019.1 GCA_020860985.1 Oscillospiraceae bacterium | reverse complement strand
CTCGCATGTTGATTGACGACGGACTTCTTGACATGGAGGTCGTCAGCATAACGAGCAACAGAATAGTTGGCGAGGTCAACAACGGCGGTACTATTTCAAATAAAAAGGGCGTAAACGTTCCCAATGTTTCGCTTTCCATGCCGTATATGAGCCAAAAGGATATTGACGATATTCTCTTCGGAATAGAGCAGGATGTGGATTTTATAGCCGCATCATTTGTGCGCACGGCTGAGGACGTTATCGAGGTAAAGCAGCTTCTCGAACGCAACGGCGGAAGCGATATAAACATAATCGCAAAGATAGAAAACGCCGAGGGTGTTGAAAATATAGACTCCATTATACGCGCGGCGCACGGAATCATGGTTGCGCGCGGCGACATGGGCGTTGAAATCGATATGCAGGATTTGCCGGTAATTCAGAAGCAGCTGATAAAGAAAACCTACCGCGCCGGCAAGGTTGTTATAACGGCTACGCAGATGCTTGATTCGATGATAAGAAATCCGCGTCCGACCCGTGCCGAAACCACCGACGTCGCAAACGCTATCTATGACGGCACAAGCGCGATTATGCTTTCGGGCGAGACGGCTATCGGAAAATATCCGGTGGACACGGTAAAAACGATGGCATCGATTGCGGAAAGAACGGAGAACGATATAGACTATATCAAACGTCTTGAAAGAATCGAGTTTGATTCGCGCATGGACGTTACGAACGCTATCAGCCACGCGACCTGTACGACGGCTCATGATTTGGGAGCGTCGGCTATAATCGCACTGACATATTCGGGAGGAACCGCGATGCAGCTTTCAAGGTTCAGACCGCAGTGTCCGATTATCGCGCCGACTCTAAGCGTCAAGGCACGCAGACAGCTTAATCTTTCATGGGGAGTTATCCCTATTATGAGCGAAGCGAGGAGCAATACGGATGAATTGTTCGACCACGCGGTTGAATGTGCGCAGACAACCGGACTTGTAAAGAACGGCGACCTTGTTGTAATCACCGGCGGCGCGCCGATGGGAGTTGCGGGAACGACAAATATTATGAAGGTTCATCTGGTGGGACATATTCTTGTAAGCGGAATGGGAATGACGAAGCTGCATAAAACGGCTAATGTATGCGTCGCTACGGATATAGATACGCTGAAAATGAACTTTGTCGAGGGCGATATTCTCGTAACCGACGAGGTTACAATGGAGATGATACCGACCCTTAAAAAGGCGTCCGGCATTGTTTCGGAGGAAAAGGGCGAAGCAAACAACGCCGTTGTGTTGGCGATGGCGCTCGATATTCCGGTAATCACCGGCGCGGCGGGCGCGACAAAAATTCTCAAGAGCGGAACGACGATTACAATAGACGGCGGTCACGGACTTGTATATTCCGGTACGGAACACGTTCAGTAAAAATAACGGGAGGGCGGAATATCCGCCCTTTAATTTGATGTGAGGTAAATAAAATGTCATATGTGAGCAAAACATATTTAACCGTCCGTTACGCGGAAACGGACATGATGGGAATTGTACACCATTCCAGATATTATCCATGGTTTGAGGTGGCTCGAACGGATTTCATAAAAAAGAGCGGAGTAAGCTATACCGAGATGGAAAATATGGGCGTTATGCTTCCGCTTACCGAAACGGGCGCGAAATATCTTTACGGATTAAAATATGAGGATGAGGTGCTTATTACTTGTAAGCTAACGAAGCTTTCCGTGGCGAGGTGCGAATTTAACTATGAGGTTTATAAGATGCCGGAAATGAAGCTGATGTCAACGGGAAAGACCGGTCATGGATTTGTAAACCGAGATTTTGTACCGATTAATTTGAAAAAGACACATCCGGATTTGTGGGAAAAGCTATGCTCTCTGAAATGGGAGGACGAGTAATGAAAATAGTTATTTTGGACGCGGCTACGCTTGGCGGCGATATTGATTTTTCCCTTTTTGAAAAATTCGGAGTGGTGGAGATTTATCAGCGAACCGCCGAAAATGAGCTTGCCGAACGCATTTGCGATACGGATGTTATTATAGTAAACAAGATAAAGCTTAACCGCGGCAACCTGTCGGGCGCGAAAAAACTAAAATTAATATGCGTAACCGCTACCGGCTACGACAATATCGAGCTTCAATATTGCCGCGAAAATAAAATAGGCGTATGCAATGTGACCGGATACTCCACTGACTCCGTAGCGCAGCTTACCGCATCGATGGCGCTGTCACTTGTAATGAAGCTGTCAAGCTTTGATGAATATGTTAAGAGCGGAAAATACCGTGAAAGCGGCATTCAAAATCATTTGGAGCCGACATTTCATGAAATATCCGGAATGACATGGGGTATCGTGGGAATGGGAAATATCGGAAAACGCGTGGCACAAATCACGTGTGCTCTTGGGGCTGAAGTCATTGTTCATACCCGCACAAAAAACAGCGATTATGAATGTGTCGGCATTGACGAGCTTTGCGAACGCTCCGACATTATTTCCGTCCATGTTCCGCTTAACGAGGGGACGAGGTGCTTGATAAACAGGTCAAGGATTGCGAAAATGAAGGGGAGTGCCGTATTGATTAACGTCGCGCGCGGAGCGGTGGTTGATGAAAGAGCGCTTGTGGACGCGGTGAAAAACGGTGATATAGGCGGCATAGGCATCGATGTTTACGCAACGGAGCCGATAGCCGAGGACAGCCCGTACAACGAGCTTGTGGGTAGGAATAATGTAATTCTTACTCCGCATATGGCGTGGGGCGCTTATGAGGCACGCGTCAGATGTATAGAGGAAATCGCGGAAAATATAAGAGTATT